>JAJAYR010000383.1 GCA_026786155.1 Pyrinomonadaceae bacterium | reverse complement strand
GCGGTTCGTGCCGCCGCTTTGCGCGACATACCAAGTTCCCGCGTCATTGCCGATGAATCTTTGGACGGCAAAGTCGGATTTGCCGTCGCCGTCAAAATCGCCTGCGAAAATCGCGTCGGTTTGGGCGTTGCCCCATTGTTTCGATTGAAAAGTTCCGTCGGAACTGCGGCGCACATAAAAGGTATTTTGGCTCGGACGATAAACCGTCGCGTCCAGTTTGCGGTCGCCGTCGAAGTCGCCGAAAATCGGCGTGTCTTCGCTCGTTCCCCACTGAATTTGAATGAAATTCACGCCCGGTTGACTCGACGGACGATAATAAAAGAAACTCTGCGCCGCGCCGCGATAAACCGCTAAATCGGCTTTCCCGTCCGCGTCCCAATCGCCTGCCACCGTCGGATTATCGCCGGTTTTGCCGAATTGCTCGGCGCGAAAAGTGTTATTTGAAGAATTGAGAATATAAAAGTTGGCGAAATCTCCGGCTCGCCAAACGGCGATGTCCGATTTACCGTCGCCGTCATAATCCGCCGGAACGGTTACATCGCCCGCTTGCCCGAACTGTATGCCGTAAGCCGCTGTCGGCGCGAAACTCGGACTGCCGGAAGGATTAACATACCAGATGCCATTGCGGAAAACGGAAACATCGGTTCTCGTATCGCCGTCAAAATCGGCGAAGCGCAGCGTCGGGTTATTGACGAGCGGGGAACTGCTCAGGGCAATGTCATCAATCGCCATCTGATTTCCGCCGCAATTGAATTCGAGCGACCGCGCCGTGCCTGAAAATTGAAACGTCGTAACCGGCTGCGACGCGGTATCGAAACCTGATGCCGCGCTTGTTTCCGGCAGCTCAAGGCGACCAAGTTCCGTTCCGCCAAGCGAAACTCCGCTCA
This sequence comes from Pyrinomonadaceae bacterium, assembly GCA_026786155.1. Lineage (GTDB taxonomy): Bacteria > Acidobacteriota > Blastocatellia > Pyrinomonadales > Pyrinomonadaceae. Next base: position 2,075 of record JAJAYR010000383.1, on the reverse strand, counting down.
GGCTCCGCACGAAACAAATGCCCGTGTTGCCGGTTGCCGGACGCGCATATTTGAATGACGCTCTGGTAAAACCGCGCGGCACGTTTACCGTTATTTTGCGGGTGTCGTTGCGAATCTGCGGCGAGGTGAAAGCCGTCTCGACGATTCCGCCTTCAAACCCATTGCCGTTGATAACGAAACTGACGTTGTAATTAGTGCCGCCCGTGCTGCCGAGACTACCCGCGCCGCCGTTATAAAATTCACGCGGATATTCGTTATTTTGCAAGCCCGTAAAATTGAGAAATATACTCGGCGGATTGTCGCCGTAACGCGCAACGAGAAAGAAATCGTTTCCCGGCGCGTTGCTTTGTTCGTTAACCGCACCGCCGGACGCGACGATTTTGCCGTCGGTTTGCAGCGCGACGGCGAAAGCGGTGCCGCTGACATTGTTGCCGTTGAAATTGAAACTCGTGACGGTAACGCCGTTCGTCCCGAAAGTCGTGTCGGGCGAACCATTGGCGTTTAATCTTCCGACGACGAAGCTACCGTTGTTACTTAATCCGGCAACCGCGATTTTTCCGTTTGACTGTAACGCCGAATCAGCGATTCGCAGACTCGTTCCGTAAATTTTGCCGCCCGTCCCGAATGACGAATCCAAAGAGCCGTCAGCGTTATACTGCGCGGCGGCGTAATTGCTGAAACCCGCACCTTCGCCGGCGACGAAAATTTTGCCGTTTGGCAGGATCGAAAGCGTTCGCGCATAAACCGAATACGCACTCGTTTGACCGGACGGAAAGTTGGTCAAAACGATTCCGCCGCCGCCGAAACCCGCATCGAGCGAACCGTCGAGATTGATGCGCGCCGTCGCAAAGTATTCGCCCTGCACGATGTTGCGAATAGCGCGACCCGTAACGACGGTTTTGCCGTCGGACTGGAGCGCGATGTCATACAAAGTCGTCAGCGTCGCCGTGCTGTCGCCGACGGGGAAAAGCTGTTTTCCCGTGCCGTTAAAAGTCGTGTCGAGCGAACCGTCGCCGCCGTTATATCTGACGACGGCGTATAAATCTTTTTGTTGAAAAGTCGCGTCCGGCGCGGTTCTCGAAATTCCGGCGAGATAGATTTTATTGCGCGTTTCGTCGAAAACCATCGAAGCCGCCAGATCGTTTTGGTCAGTCGTAACGTCGGTAATCACGCGCCCGCCGCTGCCGAAAGTCGTGTCGAGCGTGCCGTTCGCGTTCAATCGGACAAGCGCGAAATTCGGATTGGAAACGCCTTGCGAAGCCGCACTTCCGCCCAACAAAATTTTGCCGTCCGATTGCAGCGCGACCGCCACCGCCGATGCCGAATTGGAAGCGATTCCGCCGACCAAAAACGTCACGACCGCTTCGCCGTTCGTGCCGAAAGTCGCATCGAGCGAACCGTCGGCGTTGTAGCGCACCGCAACCATATTCGACAGCGTGAAAGTCGGCGTTTTTTTGCCGCCGACGATAATAATTTTGCCGTCCGGCTGAACGACCACATCGCGCCCGCCGTTTTGCAAAAATCCGTTAGTGATGACTTTCCCGTCGCCGTCGAAGCTCGTGTCCAAATCTCCGTCGGCGGCGCGGGTTGGCGCGACGGTGGAAAAAATCGCCGTTATGATAAATAACGCGCCGGCGAAATAGCGAAACGTGAACGAATGTTTGAATTTAGTTTGAATCATTTTTGCTCCTGATGCTGTTGAAAAAATTTGGCAAATCGAGATGCAAACGGCGAAAATTTAGAAAAACCGGCGGCGTTTGCGAAAAATTTTTGTTTTTTTGTTCTGTTTTCGGTAAAGTTTTCTATACGAAAATCTTGCTCCTACAATAAAACGCAAAATTCAGCGGCGAAAAGGGTCGAAAAAGTTGAAAAAACTTTTTCCGCGAAATTACGGTTTCTTTTTCCCGTATCGCGCATCGAAGTTCGTCAGATATGGCAAGCGACATCACGCAATTATTAAACGATTACAAAGCGGGCAAAAAAGACGCGCTCGACGAACTTTTTCCGCTCGTCTATGACGAATTGCGAAAACTCGCCGCCAGCCGGATGCGCGTCGAACGGGCTGACCACACTTT
>JAJAYR010000382.1 GCA_026786155.1 Pyrinomonadaceae bacterium | reverse complement strand
GAAATCTGCCCGTCACCGACCGCTCGACGATTGCGAATATGGCTCCCGAATACGGTGCGACGATGGGCTTTTTCGGCGTGGACGAAAAAACTCTGGATTATTTGACGGCGACCGGCAGAACTTCGGAACATATCGAAACGATTCGTAATTATTTCACCGCGCAGGAAATGTTCGGCATTCCGCTCAAAGGCGAAGTTGATTATTCCAACACTATCGAACTTGATTTGGCAACGATTGTTCCGGCGGTTGCCGGTCCGAAACGTCCGCAAGACCGCATCGAATTATCCGATTTGAAGGAAAAATTTACCGAACTTTTTACCAATTCGGTGGTGGACGGCGGTTACGGCAAAACGGCGGAAGATTTGGAAAAGCAGTTTATGGTAACCATCGGCACGGACACGGCATCGTTCGCCATCGGCGGCGGCGGGCAAATTCACTCGACCGTTCCCGCGCCGGTTAAAAACGGTGTTAGCGTAATAAATACCAGCACTTGGTCGGAAACGGAAATGATTAACAACCGTCCGACACCCGACCGCGTGGAAAATTTGTCGGAAGATGCCGAACGAAAAACGGTTTCCATCGGACACGGCGACGTTTTGATTGCGGCGATTACAAGCTGCACGAACACCTCGAATCCGAGCGTGATGCTCGCCGCCGGAATTTTGGCGAAAAAAGCCGTCCGGCGCGGAATGAAAGTTCCCGATTACGTTAAAACTTCGCTTGCGCCCGGCTCGCGCGTCGTTACCGAATATCTGGAAAAAACCGGCTTGCAGATTTATTTCGATAAACTCGGATTTAATCTCGTCGGTTACGGCTGCACGACTTGCATCGCCGAGGGAACGCCGGTTTTACAAGCCGACGGCACCGCGCGTCCGATTGAACGATTTTCGCAATCCGGCGGCGCAACCCTCTTCGCGCCGCAAATGGACGGAAGTATAACTTTGGCGACGCAAACCGAACGGATGAACCAAGGCGTTCGTGAATGCGTTACCTTAGTTTTCCAGGACGGGCGCGAATTGGTTTGTACGCCCGATCACAAAATCTTGTGCGCTGATGGAATTTGGGTTCGCGCTGATGAATTGGTGTTAGGACAAGACCGAGTAGTGGTCGGGTTAGATGCGCCGCTCGATGAGCCGGAGGTTGACGAAATCGGTTACGAGTTAGCCGCCGGCGAGATGTGGTTCGGTGTGAATACGCTCCACGAACGCGCCAAAACACTGGCATTTGCCCGACTTGTCGGACATCTTTTAAACGACGGTTCGATTAGCGTAATGGCGCAGGGACGGATTTGCGTCGGGCAAGCCGTTGACCGCGAAGTCGTTCTCAGCGACATCGAGTTGGTTTCCGGCAAACGTCCGGCGGCTAACAAATACGACGAACGCAAATGGACAATCGTTCTGCCGAAAGAATTAACGGCGGCAATTATCGCACTGCCGGGTGTGCGCGGCGGGCAGCGCATTCATCAACCGGCAGGATTACCGGCTTTTGTGCTGGATGAAAATTGTCCGGCAGCAGTCGTGCGCGAGTTTCTCGGCGGAATGTTCGGCGCGGATGGCTGGTCGCCGCGACTGCATCGTCAAAGCAGCCGCGAAGAAGACGCAGTTTTGCAGCCGCCTGCCTTTTCGCAGAGTGCCAAGCCCGAATACGTTTCCGATTTGCGCGAAATGATGAATCAGACGCTCGGACTTTTGAATCGCTGCGGCGTAAAAACCGCCGGCGCGAAAATTTATGAATATCCGACGCGCCGTTCCGCGTCTTCTTATCCGGCGGGCGCAGATGGTTCGCCGCGCATCGAAATTCGCCTGCAACTGGCGGACGGGCTTTCGTTTGTTGAGCGCGTCGGTTTTCGTTACTGCGCCGACAAAATGCTGCGGGCAAGTGCGGCGGCAGTTTATTGGCGCACGACGAACGCAATTAACCGGCAGCGTCTTTGGATGGCGAACCGTTTGCAGAAAGCACATCAGACTTCACCGGCTTTGTCGTTTGCAAGGGCTCACGGTTTGGCAGCGGCGGAACTCGGACAGTCGGAAACGCCGGTGTTTCCGCATTATTCTTTACTGGAAGGACACGACCGTTTCACTCGATTGCCGCAAACCGAAGCTCGCCGATTTCAGCCGCTGCATCGTGTTTCGTGCGGATTTCCGTCGCCGGTCGAGTTGTTCCGGCAAATCGGCGTGCGTGAATGGTTCGCGCCGCTTGAAGAACGCGGAAAAAATACCGCCAAGCGTTACTGCGCGGAAAAAGAATCGCTCACGCTGCCGACTTTTGCGCTGCAAATTATTGATCGCCGTCCGGCAGGTCGGCGACGGGTTTTCGATTTGTCAGTCAAAGACGTTCACGCTTTCGTCGCCGGAACAATCGCCGTTCACAACTGCATCGGAAATTCCGGTCCGCTCGACCCGGCGATTGAAGAAGCGATTGTCGAAAACGATTTAATCGCCGCGTCGGTTTTGTCGGGCAATCGTAACTTTGAAGCGCGGGTTCATCAAAATATCAAAGCCAACTTCCTGATGTCGCCGCCGCTCGTCGTCGCTTTTGCATTGGCTGGCTGCATTCAAAAAGATTTCGCAGTCGAGCCGGTCGGCAAAGACGGCGAAGGCAACGACGTATTTTTGAAGGACATCTGGGCTTCGCTCGACGAAATCAAAGAGGCGATGCAGGCGGCGACCGAGCCGGAAACTTATCGCAAATTATACAGCGAATTTGCCGAACAAAACCCGTTGTGGAACGATATTCCGACGGTTACGGGCGACGTCTATGCTTGGGACAAAGATTCGACTTATATTCAAGAGCCGCCGTATTTTGAAAATTTCTCGATGGAAACAGGGAAGTTTTCCGACATCCAAAATGCCCGCGCGTTGGCGATTTTCGGAAATTCGGTAACGACCGACCACATCTCGCCCGCCGGAGCGATTAAACCGACTTCGCCCGCCGGACTTTATTTGCAGGAGCGCGGCGTGGCGATTGAAGATTTTAATTCCTACGGTTCGCGGCGCGGCAACGACCGCGTGATGCTGCGCGGCACGTTCGCCAACGTCCGCATCAAAAATCAGATGGTCGCGCCGCGCGAAGGCGGTTTCACCTGCTTTATGCCGGACGGCGAAACAATGACGATTTACGACGCGGCGATGAAATATAAGGAACAGGACACGCCGTTAATAATTTTCGCCGGTCAGGAATACGGCACGGGTTCATCGCGCGATTGGGCGGCGAAAGGCACGGGTTTGATGGGTGTCAAAGCCGTCGTCGCCGAATCGTTCGAGCGCATTCATCGCTCGAATCTTATCGGAATGGGCGTTCTCGCGCTGCAATTCAAAGACGGCGAATCGGCGCAGACATACAATCTCGATGGCACGGAAACCTTCGATTTAGTTGGATTGGAAAACATCGAAGTGCGCCCGCGTCAGAACGTAACTTTAACGATAAATCGTGCTGACGGCACGACCGAAGAAGCGCATCTGACGCTGCGGATTGACACGCCGATTGAAGTCGAATACTACAAATCGGGCGGCATTCTGCCGTATGTTCTGCGCCAGTTGCTGAACGCATAAAATTATAATTTTAAAAGGTGATTTCAGATGCTGCAAACCTATAAAGCGACGCTCAATGGAAACTTATTGGAGTGGAATGGCGAAATTCCCGAAGAAGCGAAAAATCGTCAAGCCGTTAATGTTATCGTAACGATTTTGGAAGAAGAAACGGCAAAAGATTTACGCCCGTTCGGTTTGAGCAAAGGCGCATTCGTCGTTCCCGAAGACTTCGACGCGCCTTTATCGGAAGAACTTTTGGCAGATTTTGAACGAGAATGAAACTGCTTTTAGATACGCACGTTTTTCTCTGGTATATCACGGCGGATTTACGTCTGCCGAGGCTTTTTCGCCACGCGATTCGTGAGCCGAAGAATGAAGTTTTTCTAAGCGTCGTTTCGCTTTGGGAAATCATCATCAAGTATAATCTCGGCAAACTTCCTTTGCCACAGTCGCCCGAAATTTACATTCCGACGGAACGCCGCCGACACCGGATAAAAAGTTTGCCCCTGCACGAAAACGCCGTCAAAGAACTGATTCAATTGCCGATTCTGCACCGCGACCCGTTTGACCGGATGTTAATTTGTCAAACTTTGGCAAATAATTTGACGATGGCGACGGTTGACGGGCAAATTCAAAATTACAATGTTCCGCATTTAACCTAAATTTCGATGGCGACCAAAAAAACAAAAGCGTTAGCAAAAACCGAAAAGAAAATTTTAATCACGGGCGGCACGGGATTTCTCGGAACGCATCTGGTTCGGCAATTTTTGGACGCGGGCGCGAAAAATCTGCGCGTGATGGCTTCATCTGTTCCCGTTTGGATGACCGACGCGGGCGTTGAAGCGTTTGCGGGTTCGGTAACAAGCAAAGTAGATGTCGCCGCCGCGACGCGCAATACGGAAGCCATTTATCATCTCGCCGGAAAAGTTTCGTTTGCCTACGACGGCGCGATTCAGATGAACAAAATTCACGTCGAAGGCACGCGGCTTTTGTGCGAAGCCGCCAAAGAAAATAAGGTGAAAAATTTTATTCTCGCGTCGTCGTCGGGAACTTCGGCAATCAGCGAAACGCCGGAAATACTAGACGAAACTTATCCGCAGCCGGTCGAGATTCTGACGAAATGGGCTTATTACGCCTCGAAGTATTATCAGGAAAAAACGGCACGGCAGATTTTCAGAGATAAAGGCGAACGGCTCGTGATTTTGAATCCGTCGCTGCTTTTGGGCAGCGGCGATGAGCGTTTGAGTTCGACCAAGCCGATTCTTGATTTTATGGCGAAAAAACTGCCGATTACGCCGACCGGCGGTTTGAACTTCGTTGACGCGGCGGACGCGGCAAACGCTTTTCTCAACGCTTTGGACAAAGGCAGACACGGCGAAAAGTATCTGCTCGGCGCGGTTAATTGGACGTTCGCGGAATTTTTCAAGCGGCTCGAAAGGCTGTCGGGCGTGTCCGCGCCGCTGATTAAAATTCCGAAAGCGATGGCGGTTTTCGGCGCGAATTTTATTGATTCGATTTACAAAAACTTTAATAAAACTACGCCGTTTGAAGCCTCCGAAGTTGAAATGGGCGAGTATTTCTGGTATTTCGATTCGTCGAAAGCGGCGGAAGAATTAAATTTTACGACGCGCGACCCGCAGGAAACT
>JAJAYR010000381.1 GCA_026786155.1 Pyrinomonadaceae bacterium | reverse complement strand
GGCTTAAACTGTTCGTTATTCACTATCAACTATTCGCTATTTTTCAGGGAAATCAGCCAATCGTTAATAGCGCATAGTTGATAGTTTTGCCTCATAACTTATTTCAAATAATGTCTATTATTGAATCCGATAGGATTTTTCCTTCCAAACGATAATCACCGTGCCGCCGAGATTTTCGGCGATGCCGCGCAAATTTGCGTCGAGTTTTTTATATTCTTTCGTGCCGCGCGAAATGTTCGTCGTCGTTTGCCCGCGATACGCCGCGTCAATCCAGATGTTTCCGGCGCGTCGGAAATTTTTGCCGCCGACGCTGGTTGTTTCGGCGGAATCTTCCTCCGCGTCTTTTTTCTTAGCTTCGAGTTTGGTCGAATCGCTTCGCTTTTGCATTTTCGCCGCTGGCAGCGGCGCAAGCTGGACGTTGCGCGTGTCGGGCGTGATTTGCGTTTGATTCTGCGCCTTTTGATTTTGCGTTGCCGAATTTTGCGACCGTTCCGGTTGTTTTGCCGCTTCGCCGTCAAGTTGAAAATTACTCGGCGTAGGTTGCGGCGGCGGCGCACCGGCAACGGCTGAATCCTGCAATTCGGTCGGTTTATTTGGTGCGCTCAAAGATTTTTCGGGCTTGGCATCGTCCGCCGAAATTTGATTGTTTTCGCGTCGCGTCGTCATCGCGTTGGAATTTGCCGCCATAACGGGCGCGGACGACATCGCGGAATTTGAAGAACCCGCCGCCGTATTCGCCGACATATCACTCATCATCGCCGTGTTCGACATCATCGAATTGCTGTAAGTTTCCTGCATCATCGTCTCGTCGTCCGAAGCCATTCCTCTGCCGCCGAATTGTTTTTCGGCAACCTGCGAAACTTCCGAATCGGTCGAGCGATTGACGTTTTGCAGAACCGTGAAAACCGCGATTCCGGCGAAAACCAAAACCAACGCGCCCATCGAATAAGCCAAATTCGGCGCGGCGAAAAACTGGCGATACCACGGAATCGGCGGCGCAACGATTTCTGCCGCCGCCGATTTGTCGGCTAGAACAATTTCACTTTGACTTTCGGCGTTCAGCGCAATCAAACCCGACAAGTTTTTCCGGCATTTTTCGCAGTCCGCCAAATGCCAAACGTAACTCTGACGAAATTTTTCCGGCAAAGCGTTCTCGGCAAAAGCTGAAATTTCATCAGCGTCTAAGTGTCTGGAATCTGGAGTCTGGAATCTGGAATCTGGATTTACTCCTGAAAATACAGTTTCGCCCTGCGCCGTCTGCCGCAAAAGAAAATCAATTTCTTTGTCGAATTCAAATTCCATTTTAGTTCATTACAGAGGCACAGAGTTTTTAATTTATGACTAATTGACAGCTAAATGCGAAAAGTTTTATTTACAAGTCTAATAAAAACTCTGTGTCTCTGTGCCTCTGTGGTGCAATCTTCCCAAATTACAGAACGCCATTCTCGAAAATTTCTTGCACGACGGCAAACATCAGCATAATCGCCAGCAATTTCTCGAAATTCATTCCGAGTTTAGATGCCGCGTCCGTCAGATGGCGTTTGACTTCTTCTTTCTGCCAGCCGTGTTTCGTCTGCAAAATTTTCTCGACCGATTTGCGAATTTCCGTCTGAATGCGAACCAATTTGCGGCTCGCCGTCGCCTCGTGAAAATCGAGCGTCGCGCCGATGTCTTTTAACTTTAAATCGTCAAAATAATAAAGTTTCAGGATTAACCTGTCTTCCGCTTTGAGTTCCGCAATCGCCGTTTTGAGCGCGTCGGAAACGTCCTTTTCGGTTTGCCGTCGGCTGAAATTTTCTTCCGGGTTGTCGGAAGCGTGAACGATTTTGACGTTTTCCGGGTTTGCCGAAGATTCGTTCGCCAGATTTTCAAATTCGCGCGGTTCTTCGATTTGGACGAACTTTGATTCCTTCCGAAACTGGTCAATCGCCAGTTGATTCGTAACCGCCCGCAGCCAGCCGCCCAAACTTCCGCGCCCCGAATAATAGGAAAGTTTCGTTTTTAATTTCCCGTCCGCATCCGTTTTCAAACCGTAAAGTTCCGCCCAAATCGAACCCGCCAAATCTTCCGCGTCCTCTGCATTCTTGGCAAACTTTCGCGCCGCCGATTTCACGGTCGCATCAAAACTTTTCACCAAATTGCTCCACGCCGCTTCGTCGCCGCGCTCGCAGGCGATTATCAAACACAAATCATCGGCGCGAATCTCGTCAACAAAACTTTTTACCTCCGCGCCCGCCGCATTTTCGTCCGCTTTGAAAAGATATTTCTCCAACGCCGCATTGATGCGCGTCTGCAAATCCGCAATCTGCAACCCGCGCGAATTCTCGGCGCGGGAAATTAAACGCGCAATCGCTTCTTCAATCGTGTTTCGATGTTTTTCGGCGGAATTCATTGTTAGAAACGAGAAAATTTTAACATTGATTAGCCGTTTGCATTTACTTTGAGAAAACTAAAATTATGTCTGCGAATAACATTTGAAATGAAACAGTTTATTTAATCTCTTTCCTTTGCGCTCTTTGCGCCATTTCGGGAGAAAATGTTTACCGCAAAGGCGCAAAGCAGTATCTT
>JAJAYR010000380.1 GCA_026786155.1 Pyrinomonadaceae bacterium | reverse complement strand
CCGGCTGCGCCTTTCAGAATATAAAGTGTTTTCGTCCTTGTTTTCCGAACTTTGCTCCGCGCTTCCGCTAATCGTCAAACGGCGCGGTTCGACAAAAACCTTTAATTCTTCGAGTTTGAAACCCGGAACTTCGGCGCGAACTTCAAGTTTGCCGTCGGCTTCCTTGACTTCAATCGGAACTCGGCGCACGAGTTCCGATTCGGCGTGAAGCCAGTCTTCGATCTCGTGTCCGAACTCGCGCCCGCGTTTTTCAAAAATCTCGAAAGCGCGGTGCGCGATTGATTGGGTGGTTTTCTTAAAATCGTCAAAAAAACTTTCGGATTCAGTTAAAACGACGGGTGATTTTTCCTTCGCTTCTAATGTCATTTGCGGCTGTGTCATAAATTTAATCTCCATTTAAGAATTTCTTTTTCAAATCGCGTCGGCGATTGTTTGAAATTTCGCTGTTTGATTTGAACATTGGTAAAAAATTGCAATGATCGTGCCATCGCAAAAAAGTTGCGCGTCAAGGGATTTAGGCGGAAAGTCAAATGTTGGCAGAAAAATCCGCGTAGTTTTTCGCGTTTGGTGTGCGAATTTTCTCGCGTTTGGTGTGCGAAAAATCACGGCGAGATTAGGAACGGCGCGAATCTGAAATCGTTTATCGTTTTAGGGAAATCGTTTATCGAATTGAAGTGGAAAATCCGACAGGCATTGGCGGCGGAAATAGAAAAACAACGCTTGACGGTGAAAATCTCGCCGGTCATAAAACCCCGCTCATCAATGACAAAACAGAACATTTCGTGCAGGTAATTCTCGGCGCGGCGAAAGATAAAATTGAAAATACCGATTAAAGAAATCGTTACCAAGCAACATCTAAACTCAGACGACTTTGCCGACTCAATGAAAATATCAATCAGTCTAAAATAAAAGGCAGCAAGCCCGTGCCGATAACCGGCAAGACCACCATCTGCTCGCTGTATGACCACCAACCAAAACGAAAAGCGAACCACTCAAAACCGATAGCGCACAACGCGCCCAAAACAGCCGCGCCGATACAAAACTTCGCTTGATTCGGCTTCATCAATTGCGCCAGCAAAGCACAGATCGCAACGGTTACAACCGCATCAATTGCCGAAGCCCCGGTGCAGGAAATAAAGGCTTTTAGCCATCCTTCGTTGAGTTCAGTCTGATAGGCGAACATCTGCGCCGTTTCCCATACTAAATTCAAGCCGAAAGCGGCGGCGAACAAAACGCCGTAAAAAGCACGGACTGAAATTTTCCGACTACCCGCCCGCGCAAATGTTTTCTCATTCATTTCCTAAATTTATTGCCCGGCAGGATGCTGCCTGAGCCATTCGGCGCGAAGCAGAAAGCTGCCTTCCGCGACGATTTTATCGCCGACGTTCAAGCCTTCCAGCACGACATACCGCCCGCCGGTTTCCGTCCCTAAACGGACGGGTTTTAAAATGAACACGTTCGGTTTATCGGTTACGACGAAAACCGTCTGCCGGTTGTTAATGTTCTGCACGGCGGCGGCTGGAACGACGGGCGCGGTCATTTCCGCCGTTCCCATCGCGCCGAAAGCGACGCTGACATACATTCCGATTTTCAAAATCTGTCCCGGGTTTTCAAGTTCGACGCGCGCCTGCGCTGTTCGCGTGTCTTGGTTAATTTCCGGGTCAATGTAAGTTACCTGCCCGCGAAAGAGCCGTCAAGGATATGCGTCGGTTGTAACCGACGCACAGCTTCCTGCGCGAATCAGTCCCAAGTAATTTTCATAAACATGCGCGATAACCCAAACGCTTGACAGATTCGTGACCTTCATCAATTCTTTATTGGCTTCGACGACTTCATTTTGATTGACCGAGCGAGCCGTGATGGTGCCGGAAACGGGCGAGGTTATGGCAAGCTCAGAAGTAATCTGCGATGGAGAGCGGAGAGCATTCACTCGTTCAGGAGACAATCCAAGCACGATTAACCTTTGTCGTGCCGCCGCAAAATCGGATTCGCCGGTTCTGAGTTTGACGGCGGCTTGCTCGAATTCCGCGTTGCTGACCGGAGCAAGACGGGCGACTTCCGAAGCGCGTTGAAACTGTTTGCGCGATTGCTCTAATTCGGCTTCGGCGGTTTTTAATTTCGTGCGCTCTTGATCGAATTCTTCGCGGCTGACCGCCCCGATTTCAACGAGCTTGACGGCACGTTTATAACGTCTTTGCATTTCGTCGAGTTCGGCTTCGCCGGTTTTTAATTTTGCCTGCGCCTGATCGAACTCTCCGCGACTGACCGGGATGATTTTCAAAAGGCGCGCGGCACGTTCGTAACTTTGCCGCGCTGTGTTCACTTCGGTTTGAAGGGCAAGAAAGCGTGATTGCGCCGCCGCGAGTTCATCGCTCGAAACGACGGCGACTGTTTGCCCGCGGCTGACGTTCTCGCCAAGCCGCGCCGACACGCTGCGAACCACGCCGCCGATTTGTGAAATGACGGGTGTCTCGCTGTAAGCGTTCGCCTGCACAACGCCGGTCGCGGCGACCGACGCGGCATCCCGCGATAAGGTTTCGCCAACCGGTTCGATTTTGATTCCGCTGCGTTCGACTTGTTCGGGAGCAATCGTCACGGTTTGTTCTTCAGTCGTCGGAGAAGGTTGTTCATTACTGCCCGGCTCAAATGAAATTGTGCGCGGCGCAGGCACTGGCTGACCGCTATCTTTACTACTGCGAAATAGCCAAAAAACAAACGCTCCCGCAATTACGACTCCAACAATCGCTAGTGCAATATACATCGGCTGGCGGCTCGAATTTCGATTTTCGGTCGAAGCAGCTTCGGCTTTTTCAACCGCATCGAGTTTCTCGCTTTCGCTTTCGGCTTCCGTTATTTTTTCTTTATTTTCTTCCGTCATTTCTTTATCAACTCCGGCGCGTTCGTCGCCCGCAAAATCTCCACCCGCGCCGCGTAAACCGCCAGTTGCGCGTCAATAAATTCGTTTTCAAGCTCGATAAAGCGGCGCTGCTCAATCAGGTAATCAATCAAGTTCCGCGCTCCGAGTTCGTATGTTTGCCGCACCACCTGCAAGTTGGCATTGG
>JAJAYR010000379.1 GCA_026786155.1 Pyrinomonadaceae bacterium | reverse complement strand
CCGGTTGACGGCGCAAGCGGCGATACGAAAGCTAAACCGGAAGTTGAAACGGCTGGCGAAAATACGCCGGAAGAATCAAACGAAGCGACGGCTCGTTAATAAACACAATTTTTATCTCGAAAGCGTAGCTCATATTCGTTTATTTGTAAGCGGGCTACGCTTTTTTATAAACTTAAGTATCAAATAATATTTTTGGAGTTATTTTATGGCAGAAATCACAGGCAGTATGGTTAAATCTCTGCGCGAAAAAACCGGCGCGGGAATAATGGAATGTAAATCGGCTTTAGCTGAGGCGAACGGAGACGAAGCAAACGCCGTCCAAATTCTTCGTAAAAAAGGAATGGCGACCGCCGATAAAAAATCCGGTCGCGTAACGGCGGAAGGCGCGGTCGGTTCGTATATTCACATGGGCGGAAAAGTCGGCGTGTTAGTCGAAGTCAACTGCGAAAGCGATTTCGTCGCCCGCGGCGAAGAATTTCAACAGCTCGTCAAAGATGTCGCCATGCACAGCGCCGCCGTTCACCCGCGCTATGTCAGACGCGAGGAAGTTCCGGCATGTGAATTGGATAAAGAACGCGAAATTTTGCGGGAGCAATTAAAAAACGACCCGAAAAATGCCAATAAACCCGCCGATGTTTTGGACAAAATTATCGAAGGGCGCATCAACAAATACTACGAAGAATCGGTTTTGCTCGACCAGCCGTTCGTCAAAGACCCAAGCAAAACCATCGGCGAATTAGTTACGGAAAAAGTCGCTTCGATTAAAGAAAACATTACCGTCCGCCGTTTCAGCCGTTTCAAAATGGGCGAAGGCATCGAAAAGAAAGTTGACGATTTCGCGTCGGAAGTCGCTTCGATGGTCGGTTAAAATTGAGTCGGCACTAAGCAGAAGGCGGTTGGCAGGAAAAACCTGACTGCCTTCTGCCTGCTAAAAAAATGAAGCCAGCATACAAAAGAATTCTGCTCAAACTTTCCGGCGAAGCCTTGATGGGCGAGCAGAATTACGGCATTGATACGAAAGTTGCCGAAGCTGTGGCACGGGAAATCAAAGCGGTTTCCGAACTCGATGTCGAAATCGCCATCGTCGTCGGCGGCGGCAATATCTTTCGCGGCGTGTCGAAAAGCGCGGGCAATATGGATCGTTCGAGCGCGGATTATATCGGTATGCTGGCAACCGTGATGAACGCCGTTGTGCTTCAGGACGCGCTTGAAAAACTCAATGTTTTCACGCGCGTAATGTCGGCGGTTGATATTCCGCAACTTGCCGAACCGTTTATCCGCCGCCGCGCGATTCGCCATTTAGAGAAAAAGCGCGTCGTCATTTTCGCCGCCGGAACGGGCAATCCGTTTTTTACGACCGATTCCGCCGCCGCGCTGCGGGCATTGGAAATCAAAGCCGACATTATTTTGAAAGGCACGAAGGTTGACGGCATTTACACGGCTGACCCGATGACGAATCCCGACGCGACCCGGTTTGAAAAAATCTCTTATCAGGAAGTTTTGGAGAAGCAGTTGAAAGTAATGGACGCTTCTTCAATCTCGCTTTGTATGGACAATAATCTGCCGATTATGGTTTTCAATATGCGCGAATCCGGTAATATAATCAAAGCCGTTCAAGGTGATTTAACCATCGGAACGCTCGTTACGGTCAACGGCAAAAAGCAGACTGCCGGTTAATCGTTGCGCTTCTCAATCGAAATTCATTAAGATGAAATTATGAATTTGCAGCTCGAAACAAAATCGCCGACGATTTCGCCGCCCACGCGCCGAAGTGAAATTTTCTATCCCGAATCTGATGGAGAACCGATGGCAGAAACTGATATACACCGCAAACTTATTTTATATTTAACCAGTTGTCTGGAAATTTTCTTCGCCGAACACGAAGACGTTTATGTCAGCGGAAATATAATGTTTTACTATGCGGAAGGCGACCCGACAGAAGTCATTTCGCCGGACGTGATGGTTTGTTTCGGCATTCCGAAAGGCGACCGCCGGAGTTATAAAACTTGGGAAGAAAATGATGTCGTGCCGTCGGTCATAATCGAACTTTCATCGCGGGGAACGTGGAAAAAAGACCGCGTTGAAAAACGTCTGCTATATGAAGCACTCGGCGTAAAAGAGTATTTTATTTTCAATCCGCTCGACTTAAAAGCAGAGCCTTCTTTTCTGGCGTTTCGATTAAAAAACGGTGAATATGATTCCGTCAAAGTTGAAAATCAGAGATGTAAAAGCGAAGTTTTAGGCTTAGAATTAGTCGTTAAAGATAAAACCTTGCGGCTTTTTAATCCGGCAAACGGAGAATTTCTGAAAACAACTGGAGAACTTGCCGAAGCAGTCGGCGAACTCGCCGAAGAAAACACCGAACTCAAAACTGAAATAGAAAGGCTGAAAAAACTTTTGGAAAATAAATAGAAAAAAATAGAAACTGATTATGAGCGTAGATATTGTATTGACGGAAACCAAACCGGATATGGAAGCGGTGATTGAAGATTTGAAGCGCAAACTGACCAACGTGCGAACCGGACGCGCGACGGTCGGCATTCTCGACGGCGTGATGGTTGATTATTACGGCGTTCCGACGCAGCTTAAACAGATGGCTTCGGTCAACGCACCCGAACCGCAGTTGCTGACGATTCAGCCGTATGAAGCGGGACAAATCAGTGCCATCGAAAAAGCGATTAACAACGCCAATCTCGGATTCAACCCGTCGAACGACGGCAGAGTGATTCGTCTTTCGATTCCGCCTCTGACCGAAGAACGCCGCCGCCAAATGGCGAAACAGGTTCACGAAATCGCCGAAGACCATAAAGTCGCCGTGCGCGGCGTGCGCCACGATGCCAACGATATGCTCAAATCAATGGCGAAGGACAAGGAAATTTCCGAAGATAACGAGCGTTACGGTTTGGACGAAGTTCAGAAATTAACCAATACCTATATCGCCAAAATTGACGAACTCGCCAAAACCAAAGAGCAGGAACTAATGAGCGTTTAGTCAATGGAAAATGGATAACGGATGATAAAGAAAGGAGTTCGTTATTTTCTTCATAATCCATTTTCCATTTTCCATTTGTTCTACTTCATCACAAAAACGTCGTCGTTGATAATCGAGTTGACCGTGATTTCCTTCGCCTTAAAATTCGCGTAAATCGTTAAACCGTTTGTTTCAAAACGCTGGGCATAGCGTTCGGGAACTTTTACGCCTTCGACTTCGCGGATTTTATCAATCTCGACCGCCGTCGTAACCGTTCTGCCGCTGACTTCGTAGCTCGCCTCGTAGCTTTTCACCTGTCCGGTTTTTTCGTCAATAAAAAAATCCGTATAGAAACCTTCGGGCGAAGTGATGCGGAAGCCCGCCTTTTTCTTTTTCGCTTCGGGCAGCGCAGAAACGGTGAAATCCTTTTCCTCGATTTTCGGCAAAAGCGGCAAGCCTAACCGATTTATCGGCGGCAAGCTGACTTCACCGGCGGACGAATACGTCTGCTGACCGTCGTAAATCTGTTTGAACTGGACAAACGGCGTGGAAATTTCCAGACGATATTTGTCGCCCGCGTAAGTCATCACGAACGGCGCGGGAAACGTCATCGAAGGCGAACCGGAAACGTCCGCCGTGCCGATGACGACGAGGGTTTTCATATTCTTGAATTTATCGCCGCCATGCGCGGCAAGTGCGGCTTTGGCGAGTTCGAGCGGCGTTACGCTCTTTAAAACCGTTGCCGTTGCCATTACCATTTTATCCTTTTCATTCGGTTTCGTTTTTTCTTCCTTCTGGGCGAAAACGCCGACGGCGAAAATTAAAACGAACGCTGATGCTGCTAATTTTTTCATAAATTCCCTGCTTTAAATTATTCGATTAGATTATTCGGTTTGATACGTGGCGATGCTCGTCGGAGTTTCATAACAGCGCACTTTATAAACCTGCACGCGCTCGTCGTCCACCCGCGACGCGATATATTCCAAAATATACCGCGCCAGATTTTCCGCCGACGGATTTAATTCTTCATCAAACGGCGGAAGTTCATTGATGTTGCGATGGTCGAGATAATTGACGATTTCGTCCGCCGCCGATTTCAAATCGCCAAAATCAATCAGCAGACCGATGTTATTCAATTCTTCGCCGCGAGCAAAAATCTCGATTTTATAATTGTGTCCGTGCAAATTTTCGCACTTCCCTTTATAGCCGCGCAGTTGGTGCGCGCTGGAAAAGTGGCGTTCAATCATTACTTCGTAAAATGACGGCAT
>JAJAYR010000378.1 GCA_026786155.1 Pyrinomonadaceae bacterium | reverse complement strand
GACAGATGCGAAGCACTCGGTTTTACTGAACCGACACCGATTCAACAACAAACTATTCCCATCATTCTCGAAGGCGCGGACGTTATCGCCTGCGCCGAAACCGGAACCGGCAAAACGGCGGCGTTTCTGCTGCCGCTGATTCAGCGTCTGGAAAAAAACAATTCAAAAGGCGCTGCCGTTTTAGTTCTCGCGCCGACGCGCGAACTCGCCACGCAAATCGAAGCCGCTTGTCGGCAATTTGCGCCGAAGAAACTACGCTGTGTCGCCATTATCGGCGGCGCGGGTTACAAAAAACAGACGGATGGCTTGCGCGGCGTGAACATTATCGTTGCGACACCCGGACGTTTAATTGATTTTATGCAGCAGGGCGCGATTGATTTTTCAAACTTGCAAACGGTCGTGTTGGATGAAGCCGACCGAATGCTCGATATGGGATTTTTGCCCGCGATTCGCCGCATTCTCGAATCAATTCCGAAAAAACGGCAGACGCTTTTCTTCTCCGCCACGATAACTTCGGAAGTCGGAAAAATCGCCAAAGCGATGATGAACAGCCAGCCGGAATACGTCGAAGTCAGTCGCAACGGACAAACTACCGACTTGATTGAGCAGACGGCTTATCCGGTGGCGGCGCAGTCGAAAACGGTTCTTTTACTCGATTTATTGGAACGTGAAAAATTTGAGCGCGTTTTGGTTTTCACCCGCACGAAACGCGGCGCAGACCGTTTATCGCATATTCTCGAAGCGCGTTCGCACAAAGCGACACGCATTCACGGCGACCGTTCGCAATCGCAGCGCGAAGCCGCTCTGCGCGGTTTCAAAAACGGACAAATGCGCGTTTTGGTGGCGACCGACGTTGCCGCCCGCGGCATTGACATTGATTCGGTTTCGCACGTCATCAACTACGACGTGCCGGAAGTAGCGGAAGATTACGTTCACCGCATCGGGCGCACGGGCAGAGCGGGTCAAACAGGTCGCGCCATCACGCTCGTTTCGCCCAACGAAGAATTGACGATGCGAACGATTGAAAAATTGACCGGGCAAAAAGTCGAGCGGATTCTACTGCCGGCTTTCGGCGGCGTTCTGCCAACCATAGAGAAACCGAAAAAACCGTTTCGCGCTTTCAGAAGTCGCGGTCGGTAGATCGGTTCAAAATAACTCAGACGCAAAGAGGAGAAATTTTATGATTAAGAAAAAATTTACGATTGACGAAAAAGTCCAGAGAATGTGTTCGGCGTGTGATACGGAAAGCGGTCATACGGTCGTAACCGTAACCAAAATGGGACAAATCACCAAATTGTCGTGCGATGTCTGCGGCGTCGTCAGTTCCTTTAAGAGCGGCGTTAAAACGTCTATGGGAACATCGAGCAAAGTCGGCAGCGTTTATGACCGGACGCGCAAATACCGCATCGGACAAGCGATGCTGCACTCGACCTTCGGGCAGGGCGAAGTAATGGCGGTCATCGAACCGCAAAAAATTGACGTGCTGTTCGGCAGTCAGATGCGGCGTTTGATTCACGCTCAAATCTAAATTTTTAAAACAAAAAAGGCGGCTCGAAAATATCGAGCCGCCTTTTTTTTAAATCAACCGAACTTACCGACGACCTTTCAAAAGCAAACCGATAATCAATCCCGCCGCCGCCGAGATGAGCAACGCTTGTCCGGGTTTCTGACGCGCAAATTCCTTCGCGTCTTCGACTAATTCCTTCGGTTCTTTGTTTTTCAGTTCCTTGAATTTGTCGTTCGCCGCCGTAAATTTTTCACCGGCGAAGTCTTTGGCTTTCATCGCCGCGTCCTGAAATTTCTGCCCGTATTCCTGCGCTTGCCCTTTGAATTCATTCATATAATCGTTCGTCGTTTTGTCTTCGCCGTTAAAAACTTCCGGTTTGATTAACGACTGTTCCTGATTCGTATTTGTTTCCGTCATCTCTTTAAATCTCCCTTTTAATTTATTTCAACTGAACCTGATTCCAACTTTTCGGTTGCGGCTTTGATGCCCTTCGCCGATAAAAAGTTCATACGAAAAACTTTTTCGCAAAGTTCTTATTCGAGGTTTAAGAGAATTGACAAAGGATTTCTAAAATGAGAAAGTAAGTGCTTACTTACTTATTTTATTTCGGAGAAATTGTTGATAAAAGAACTGGACACAATCGAAACGGCGGCGGGCAGAATGACGGGCGATGAACGGCGTTTGCAAATTTTGAAAGTCGCCATCAATTTATTTTCGCAGCGCGGCTTCAGCGGCACGACGACCAAGGAAATCGCGCGGGCGGCGAGTGTTTCCGAAGCGATGGTGTTCAAACATTTCGCCAACAAAGAAGAACTTTACTCGGCGATTCTCGACCACAAAGCGTGCAGTCGAAGGTTCAAAGACCCGTTTGAAGAACTCGTCGAAAAAACTGCCGCCAAAGATGATTTCGGCGTTTTTTATACGATGGCTTTGAACGCCCTCGACCATCATTCGGAGGACGGCGGATTTTTGCGGCTGATGCTGCATTCGGCACTCGAAGAACACGATTTGTCGCGGATGTTTTTCGAGAGTTTTATCACCGACGTTTATGACTTTTTGGGCAACTATATCAGCCAAAGGCAAGCCGACGGTGCGTTTCGTGAAATCGAACCGAAAATGGTCGTGCGCTCGTTTATCGGAATGTTCGTGCATCATTCGCTGAATAATCTTTTGTGGGACAAAGAACAAAATTTACTGAAAGTTTCCAATGAGGAAGCGGCAAAAAATTTCGCCGAGATTTTATTAAACGGAATAACGAAAAAATAATTTTTTATTTTTCAGCAATCATAATGAGCAAGCAAACAAATTCTAAATCGGCAGTTTTCGGCGTTTTATTAAGCGTCGTCGTTTTATTTGCCGCGTCGTGCAGCGGCTCGAAAGCCAAATCGAATGATAATGCGAACGCGAACAACGCGCCGACCATCGTTGCCGTCCAGACGGCGCAGGCGATTGTCCAGAATATGCCGACGTATTTTGAAGCGACGGGAAATCTGGCGAGCGACGCGCAGACCGACGTTGCGCCGACCGTTCCCGGAAAAATCGTTGAGGTCAACTTCGACATCGGGAGCTACGTTAATAAAGGCGATGTTTTAGTCAGACTCGACAGCCGCGACGCGCAGATTCGACTCGAACAGGCGCAGGCAAACGTCGAACAGCAGCGGAAATCAATCTTGCAGGCGCAGGCGAATGTTGAACAGACGATTGCTAGTCTGCGTCAGACGCAGGCGCGTTTGAACGTCAAAGACGGCGAAATTTTCAACATCGAAACATTTTCGCAGGTTCGTTCGATCAACGCGCAGCTCGAATTAGCCGAAAAAGAATTGGGACGCGCGACTAGACTTTTGGAATCGGGCGACGTTTCGCGCTCGATTTATGACCAGCGCAAATCTCAGCGCGACGCGCTGCTCGGACAACTCGCCGAAGCGCGTTCAAACGCGGCGGTCGCCGTCAAAGCGATTGACACGGCGCGGGCGCAGGTTGCCACGGTACGAACCGCCGTCGGCAACGCCAACGCCGCCGTCGCCACCGCCCAGACGCAGGTTGACGCGGCGCGAAAAGCCGTCGGCGATGCCGTCATTTACGCGCCGATTAGCGGTTTCGTCGCCGAACGCAACGCCGATTTGGGCGAGTTTGCGGCGACCAGCAATAAAGTGGCGACGATTGTTCGGACTTCGGTTCTGCGCGTGCGGATTGACGTGCCGGAGCAGGCAATCGCGCAAATTAAAACCGGACAAGAAATTTCCCTGCAAACGAGCGCGTTTCCCGACCGAAATTTCGCCGGAACAGTCGTGCGAATCGCGCCGAATTTGAACGCGACATCGAGAGTTTTGGTCGTCGAAGCCGAAGTCGAAAACAGTCAGGGACTTTTGAAACCCGGACAGTTTGCGACAGTTCGCATCGCGCAGTCCGCAGCCAAACCGACGATAATGATTCCCGCTTCCGCCGTTAAAACCGAAGGCGACAACAACAAAATTTTTGTCGTCAAAGACGGACGCGCCGAAGAACGCACCGTTATTCTCGGCGTTTTGGAAAACGATAAAATCGAAGTCAAACAAGGCGTTCAGGAAAACGAAGCAGATGTTATTAGCAATCTCAATCAGGTTTATGACGGCGTGAACGTGCGGCAATAGAGAATGAAAATTTATTTTGACAATTGTAGTTTGCAGCGTCCGCTTGACAACCTGACGCAGCCGCGAATTTTTATCGAATCGCAAGTTGTTTCGCAAATTCTTTCATTATGCGAAGCGAACGAGATTAGTCTTGTCATATCTGAGATTTTGGAAATTGAAG
>JAJAYR010000377.1 GCA_026786155.1 Pyrinomonadaceae bacterium | reverse complement strand
GGTGCTCTTAATTTTTTACCCCCCCCCCCCGCCCAACGGCTCGCCAAGGAAAACCAATTTAATATATTTTACCCGCGAGCGCGTTCGAGCAGCGTCATCGTCAAAACGCCGAGAAAAACTAAATTTTCTTCGGCGGGCGACAATGGCGTTTGAGCCGTCACCTGAAATTTGCTTTCAAAAAAAGCCGGTTGTTTTTGCAGCCGGACGACCGGCGAACTGTTCGTTTTCGACACGATATACGCCGGATTAAACACATAGCCGGTGAACATTCCGACGACCGGAATTTCGCCGACCAGCGCGTCTATAACTTTGACCCACGCACTTTCTTCGTTAATTTCCAATACCTGTTGATTCTGCGCGTCGAAAATCAAATAATGAGTGCGCCACAACGAACGCATTCCTTTTCGTTTTATCGAGCCTAACAAATTGCCGCGACTGTCGGTGAAATTATACTGCGCGGCAAAATCAATCACACGGTCGGCTTTGATATTAAACAACAGCTGCGTTTGATTTTCGTCGGCGAAAACATTGATGTCCTCTTTCAGCTTCAAAAGTTTCTGTTTAACGTAGCCGACCAGATTGCCGTTCGCATCGCGGACGTAAATCTGGCTGGCGAGAGCTAAAAGTTTAAATGTTAAAGTTAGCGGATAATTCATTTATGGTCTCCTTTTTAAAATCTATTTTTCCAACAGTTTCGGCAAAATTTCACCGATTGAGTTCAAATTTTGATAAATCTTTTTGACCTGAACGAAAGTCAAAATCGTAACCGCCGACTCGATGTCCTGAAACTCTCGAAAAAGCGATTGACGGGCGCGGTTGAAATCTTTTTCCGACGAAATTACTAAAAACGGTTTCGTCCGCTGGCTTTGATACGCACGTTTGAGTTTGGCGAAAGCCGAATCGAGATTGCCTTTGTGCTGCACCTCGAAAATATGCGAAATGCGCGGGCTTTTCGCTGTTTCGCGCCAGACGACATCGTAAAATTCAAACTCCATCGCGGCGTGAAAACCTAAAAAAACGCCGATTTCAATCAAAAGTTTTTGAATGTGAGCGTGAGAAGTCGCTTCCGTTTCGGGCTTTGTCGCCGTAAAATCTAAACTTTCATTTTCAACTGTTTCTCTGCCTTTGACGGTCAGCGTCCAGAAGCCGTGATTGCGCCTGAGACAGCTTTTTTCGTCGAGCATTCTCGCCGCTTTCTGCACGGCTGTGCGCCAGTTTTTGTTCGTCCCGATTTTGATTTCCGCAACTTCTTTATCGTTCAACTGCGGAAAATAAGCGATTAGTCTTTCGTATAAAAAACGCACGTCGTCGCTTCCGCCGGTGGCGGCAAGTTCTTGTAAAATCGGCATTTCGATGGTCGAACTGATTGGCAAACTCATTTTCTACCTGACGTTTTTTCGGACAGTTAAAAGATTTTTCGGTAGCGAGAAGTATCGCCCGAAATAATATCACGTTTCAATTCGTCGAGCGTTTTCGTCAACTGCCGTTCAAAATTTGCCGTCAATCTTTTCGATTCAAAATCGTCGGATTTATTAAAGTGTTCGGGTTCGCCGATTTTTACAAAAACCTCCGGCTTAAAATCACCGAGAAATTCATAGCGAATCGCGCCGGGAACGACCGAACAATCGCCGACTTTTTCGGCGATTCGCGCCAGTCCGCGAAAGAAATGCAGCGGGCGCGAATCGTTCGGCAGAATCTCGCCCTGCGGAAAAATCCAAACGGCTCGCTCCGGTTTTTCTTTTAAGAGATTAACCGCGTAATTGATGCTTTCAATCGCCTGACGCGGATTTTCCCGCACGACCGAAAACGCTCCGAGCCGCCGAAAGAGAACCAATCTTTTCAAATGTCTCTCTTCCATCATTACAAAATTATCATCGGAAAAATATCTGAAAAGCTCAAATGCAATCAAACCATCCCACCAACTCGAATGATTAAGGTAAATTATCTGCGGCTTTTGCTCACGCAAAACATTAACATCCGAAACTTGAAACGAATGAAAACGGCGTTTGAGCAAGTTCCGGTTGTAAACGGCAAAAATCTTTTTAAACCACGCGCTTTTATTAGCTTCCAACATATTTTCGATTGACGCGGCGGCTGATTCCGCAAGTGATTTCGTAAGAAATAGTGTCGGCGTGATGCGCCAATTCTTCAGCCGTTACTCGAAGTTCGCCGCTCGCGCCGATTAAAATAACTTCATCATTTACTTCAACGTCCGCAATTTCCGAAACGTCTAAAAGCGTCCAATCCATTGAAATTCTGCCGACGACCGGCGCGAATTGCTGTTTGACGATGGCGCGTCCGCGATTGGAAAACGAACGCCGAAATCCGTCCTGATAACCGATTGGAATGGTGGCGATAAGCGAATCTTTTTCGGTTTTGAATGTCCGACCGTAACCTAAAGTCTCGCCTTGCGGAACTTTTTTCAAATGCGCGACGCGCGTGTGCAGCGACATGACGGGTTTTAATTGAGGTTTTATAATTTCCTTCGGCAAAACATCACCGCCCAAACCGTATAAAACGCCGCCCAGACGAACCAAATTTCCGCGAGCGTTTTTGTGAGCAATCGCGCCCGGCGAATTTGCCAAATCCCGATATTGCGGGCGAAAACCATTGGCTTCAAACGTCTTAACCGCGTCGTCAAATCGCTTAATTTGCAGATTTGTAAATTCGTTTTCGGCTAAATTATCAGCCGCCGCAAAATGCGTCATTACGCCTTCGACGTGCAGACTTTTGAATCTTTTCAGTTGTTCGATAAACTCTCTGACTTCATCAAAACGAACGCCGATTCTGCCCATTCCCGTATCAATTTTGACGTGAACATTGGCGATAACATTTCTTTCTATCGCAAACCGATTAAAATTTTCCGCTTGCGGCGTTTGGTAAATTACCGGAGTTAAATCGTTTTGCAGCAATAAGTTCGCCTGTTCCTGCCAGAAACTGCCTAAACATAAAATCGGCTTTTTGATGCCGTTTTCCCGCAGCGACAAACCTTCTTCCGGCAAAGCCACGCCGAACCAATCAACGCCTTCGGTTTCGAGTTTTTTAGCACAGCAAATCGCGCCGTGTCCGTAGGCATCGGCTTTGACGACCGCCAGATATTTAATTTTCTCGCCGACAAATTGTTTGACCGAATGAAAATTAAAAGCCAGATTGTCTAAATTAGTTTCCGTCCAAGTCGGACGTTGTGCGTTGATTTCAGTCATCCGAAACTTAAAGCGATTTATTGTTTAGCATTGTTAATTATGCGATTAAAAGACTTGCGGTTTGAGTTTAGAAATCACATTAACAGTCGGCAAACCGACTGTTAATGTGATTTCTAAAGCGGGATATTGCCGTGTTTTTTCGGCGGATTCGTATCGCGCTTGTTTTGCAGCAGCGACAGAGCGCGAATCAGCTTCGGGCGCGTTTGCGACGGTTCGATGACTTCATCTATAAAACCTTTTTCCGCCGCGACATACGGATTGGCAAACATTTCTTCGAGTTCCGAGACTTTTCCCTGACGGTAATTTTCGTCGCCTTCGGAAATTTCCTTTTTATACAAAACGCCGACCGCGCCTTCCGCGCCCATCACGGCGATTTCCGCCGTCGGATACGCGAAATTTATATCGGTGCGAATGTGTTTGGAAGCCATCACGCAATACGCGCCGCCGTAAGCCTTGCGCGTGATAACCGTAATTTTCGGAACGGTCGCTTCGGCAAAAGCATAAAGCAGTTTCGCGCCGTGCCGGATGATGCCCAGATGTTCCTGATTAACGCCCGGTAAAAATCCGGGAACGTCTTCAAAAGTAATTAAGGGAATGTTAAAGCAATCGCAAAACCGAACGAATCGCGCCGCTTTGACCGATGCGTCAATATCCAAAACGCCCGCCAGATACGCCGGTTGATTGGCGACAATGCCAACCGAAAAACCGCCCAAACGGGCAAAACCGATGACGATGTTCGGCGCGTAAAGTTCCTGCACTTCAAAAAAATAATTTTCGTCGGCGACCGTGTGAATAATATCGCGGATGTCATACGGCGTGGTGGATTGTTCGGGAACGGCGGAATTTAATTTTTCGTCCGCCCGATTGCTTGGGTCGGCGGTCGGCACGAACGGCGGATTTTCCATATTGTTTGACGGAATAAAAGAGAACAATTCTCGCGCCAAACGCAGACAATGTTCGTCGTCGTCAGCGGCAAAATGCGCCACGCCGGATTTTTGATTGTGCGTCATCGCGCCGCCGAGTTCGTCTTTCGTAACTTCCTCGTGCGTCACGGTTTT
>JAJAYR010000376.1 GCA_026786155.1 Pyrinomonadaceae bacterium | reverse complement strand
TGATTGAAAAAGGTTGTATTAGACTGTCTCAAAAAGGGTCGTTTTCGACACTCTAAAAAGTATAGCTCCATAAAACTAGAACACTACCTTATTTCGCCGCCGATTGGCTTTGCTTCAACTCTTTTTCAGTTTCCAAAATCGTGTGCGTCGTCTGAATTACCGTGTCGGGATTCAGCGAAATCGAGTTGATTCCTTTCTCGACTAAAAATTTGGCGAATTCGGGATAATCCGACGGTGCTTGTCCGCAGATGCCGATTTTTTTGCCGCTGCGTTGTGCCGCTTCAATCGCCATCGCCACCATTTTTTCGACTGCGCCGTTGCGTTCGTCAAAAAGATGCGCGACCATTTCCGAATCGCGGTCTAAACCTAAAGCAAGCTGCGTTAAATCGTTCGAGCCGATTGAATAACCATCGAAAATCTGCAAAAATTCGTCGGCGAAAACGACGTTCGCGGGCAGTTCGCACATCGCGTAGATTTCCAAATCATTTTCGCCCTGCGGCAAACCGAATTCCGCCATCAGCGCAATAACTTTCTCGCCTTCTTCGACGGTGCGGCAGAAGGGAATCATCGCTTTGACGTTGGTCAAACCCATATCTTCGCGGACGCGCTGCATCGCCAAACATTCGAGACGGAAACCCGGTTTATAGCGGTCGTCGTAATAACGCGATGCGCCGCGAAAACCGATCATCGGATTTTCTTCAATCGGTTCGTATTCGAGTCCGCCGATAAGCCGCGCGTATTCGTTCGATTTGAAATCCGACATTCGCACAATCACGGGTTTCGGGTAAAACGCCGCCGCGATTTTGGCGATGCCTTCCGACAAACTGCGGATAAAAAATTCTTTCGGGTCTTCTTCGCCGATGCGCTTGGCGATTGTGTCAATATCGTCGCGTTTTTTCAAATTTGGATAATTGACGAGAGCCATCGGATGAATGCCGATGTGATTGTTGATGATAAATTCCAAACGCGCCAACCCAACGCCGTCGTTCGGCAGAAGGGAAGCGGCAAACGCGCGGTCGGGGTCGCCGACGTTCATCATAACCTGCGTGTTCGGGCGTTCTTCTTCGGTAACGAATCGTTTGTCAACCGTGAAATCAACCGTGCCGTAATAGATATTTCCGCGCTCGCCTTCGGCGCACGAAACGGTCGCATCCGTGCCGGATTTTAACAGTTCCGTCGCGTTGCCCGTGCCGACGATGCACGCCAAACCCAATTCACGGCTGATAATCGCGCTGTGGCAAGTTCTGCCGCCGCGGTCGGTGACGATTGCCGAAGCGCGTTTCATAATCGGCTCCCAAGCCGGATCGGTCATCGAAGTAACTAAAATATCTCCCGCCTGAAAATCTTTTAACTTGTCGGGATTGAGTAAAACGTGGACTTTGCCGTGCGCGATTTTCTCGCCGACCGCCACGCCTGTAACCAGCGGCGCACCGTGATTTGAAGATAATTTATAAGTTTCGACGAAGTTTTGCGCCTTTTGCGTGTGGACGGTTTCGGGTCGCGCCTGCAAAATAAAAAGTTCGCCGGTAATTCCGTCTTTCGCCCATTCGATGTCCATCGGCTGATGTTTTCCGGCGCGTTTTGAATAATGGTCTTCGATGGCGCAAGCCCAAGTCGCCAATTGCAAAACTTCAAATCCGGCGAGACAAAAACGATTTCTCTGCGAAGCGACGACTTCTTTGACCTGCGTTCCCGTGCCGTCGTCGGCGAAAACCATTTTCACTTCCTTCACGCCGAGTTTTCGCGTAACAATCGGACGAAATCCTAACTTCAAAGTCGGCTTGAAAATAACCCATTCGTCGGGCGTTGCCATACCTTGGACGACGGCTTCGCCCAAACCCCACGCGCCGCTGATGACGACGGCTTCCCGAAAACCGCTTTCGGTGTCGAGCGTGAACATCACGCCCGAACAGGCGATGTCGGAACGCACCATCGGCTGCACGCCGATTGAAAGCGCGACATCGAAATGGTCGAAACCCTTCGCCGTCCGATAAGAAATCGCGCGGTCAGTCCAGAGCGAAGCGTAACATTGATGACACGCTTCAATCAGTCGCCGTTCGCCCGAAACATTAAGAATCGTGTCCTGCTGACCGGCGAAAGAAGCGTCGGGCAAATCTTCGGCGGTGGCTGAAGAACGCACGGCGACTTCGCAGGATTTTTTGCCGATTCGTTCGCACAAACGGGCGTAAGATTTGAAAATCGCCGCTTCGACCGGTTTCGGAAATGGCGTTTCGAGCATCAAACGACGCGCTTCGCCGCCGACGCGGGCGAGTTCGTCCAAATCGTCAACGTCCAAATCTTTCAGAAGTTTTTGCAGTTTCTTTCGCAAGCCATCGGTGGCGAGCAGCGAGTGATACGCTTCGCTGGTCGTCGAAAATCCGTCCACGGCTTTGACTCCCTGCGCGGTTAATTCGCGGAATAGTTCGCCCAAACTGGCGCATTTGCCGCCGACGATGGCTACGTCGTCCGCGCTGACTTCGCTCAAATCAAGCACCAGAGATTTTTCTTTGTTCATTTTTGGTTTGTATTTATTCGGTTATCTGTATAAATCCGCAATCGAGAATAACTTTTAGAAAACTATTTGCTTTTCACTTATAACTTGCTGACGGCGTTTTGTCTAGCAAATTTTCCGTATTGAAATACTTTATCTTTTTTACGCTAAAATTCGCGGCTAAAATTTGGAAAACGAATCAAATAATGTAATGTTGTTAGGAGTTACGCTAATTGAAATAAGCTGAATGATTAGACTGGGACGATTACCGAATTAACAGCGAATAGTTGACAGTGAACAACGAACAACGGCGCGTCAAAACTGTTCGCTATTCGCTGTCAACTATTCGCTGTTCGGTGAAAAATCCGTTGCGAAATCTCTTTTATCTTTTTTGTTCAACCGTCTAACTTCCGGTTATTTCAAATTTCAAATATCAAATCAGGAGAAAAATTTTATGCAGAAATTTATCATAGTTTTTATGCTGGCGGCGGCTTGTGCGCTGGCGGCTTGCGTCAACGCGCCGCAGGAGTCGGTGAACAAGCCGGGCGGTGGCAATTCGACGGCGACGGCTGACCCGAATAAAAAAATTAAAATCGGTTTTGCGATGGACACGGTCAAAGAAGAGCGCTGGCAGCGCGACCGCGCGGCGTTTGAGGCGCACTGCAAGGAACTGAACGTCGAATGCGTGATTACGGTGGCGAACAACGATTCCAACCGGCAGGCGAACGACGTGGATAATTTGCTGACGCAGGGTGTCAGCGTTCTCGTCATCGCGCCGCACGACGCGACGCAGGCGGCTTCGATGGTTGACAAAGCCAAAGCGCAGGGCGTTCCGGTGATCAGCTATGACCGCCTGATAAATTCCGACAAAATTGATTTGTATATTTCGCACCAAGTTCCGGTTATCGGGCGAAAAATCGCCGAATACGCGCTCGCCAAAGTTCCGACGGGAAATTATGTGATGGTCTACGGCGCGTCAACCGACAACAACGCCGTGATTATGTCGAAGGAACAACTCGCCGTTTTGAAACCGGCGACCGACAGCGGGGCGATTAAAATTGTCGCCAGTCAATTTATCAACGATTGGAAAAAGGAAGAAGCCTTGAAAATGGTGGAAAACGCTCTGACGCAGAACGGCGACAACATTCAGGCAATCGTCGTTTCTAATGACGGAATGGCGGGCGGCGTGGTTTCGGCTCTGGAAAGCCGCAAGTTGACGGGAAAAATTCTCGTTACCGGACAGGACGCGCAGATTGACGCTTTGCAGCGCATCGCCGAAGGCTCGCAGACGATGACGATTTACAAACCGATTATTCCGCTGGCGAACGCGGCGGTCGAAGCGGCGATAAAACTGGCGAAAAAAGAAACTCTGACCGACGCGAAACCATTTACAAACGACACGCTCGGCAAGGATATTCCGGCGATTCTGCTGGAAGTTACGACCGTTTATAAGGACAATCTGATGACGACGGTTGTCAAAGACGGTTACGCCAAATTTGACGAAGTTTATAAAAATGTTCCGGCGGAACAGCGTCCGAAACAGTAAATAATCGTGCTTAAGACTGGAGCGCAAGCATCCTGTTTGCAATGAGCGCGACAGCGCGAAAAAAAGCGGCGCGTAGGTTCGACTGTTAAATCTACGCGCCGCTTTTTTTCGCGCCGAAGCGTCGCCATTGCAAGCAAGGATGCTTGCGCTCCAGTCCATTTTTAGTCTTGCCAAATCCTCTTTAATCCACTATTGACAATTCTTTACAAAAAACGATAAACCTTTCCTGCCGAAACTACGTCTTTACTAAGATAATAATCGAGTCGGGCAACTTTGTGTTTGGCGGCGGCATATAAAAACCGGAATCAAAAATTTTTATAAAAAAGAGCGAGTCTAAAATGCGAAAAACATTTATTTTATCAGTTCTATTGACTTTGGCGTTCGGCGTTCAGACGTTCGTGCGGGCGCAGAATGCGGCGATTAAACCGAGCGTCGTCGTCGGCGAAGTTGCCGACGTTTCGGCGAGCAAAATCGTTTTGAAGACCAAAGACGGCGCGTTGAATGTCGTCTTGTCGGACAAAACCGCATACAAGCGCGTTTCGCCGGAAAAGCCGAGTTTGGCAACGGCGACCGCCGCGACTTTTGCCGACATCGGCGCGGGCGATAAAGTTGCCGTTACCGGAATTTTGGCGGGCGATAAAAAATCAATTCCGGCGCGGGCAGTTTATTTAATGACCAAAGCCGACATCGCGGGCAAACAAACCAAAGACCATGAACAATGGAAAACGCGCGGCATTTCCGGGCAGGTCGCCGCGATTAACGCGCAGAGTAAAGAAATTACCGTTACTTCGCGCGGAATGATGGGCAGCGAAACGAAAACGATTTTAACGCCAAAAGCGGACGCAAAATATCGCCGTTACGCGCCGGATTCGGTCAGTTACAGCGAAGCAAAGTTAAGTTCGCCGGACGAAATAAAAGTCGGCGATTCGATTCGCGCCCTCGGTGATAAATCGGCGGACGGCGCGAATTTTCAAGCCGAAGAAGTCGTCAGCGGTTCGTTTCAAACCATCGGCGGCACGATAACGGCGATTGACGCGGCGAAAAACGAAATCACCGTCAGCAATATCCAAACCAAAAAAGACGTGAAAGTCGTCGTCGGGCAAAATTCGATTTTGAAACAATTCCCGGCGGAAATGGCGCAGCGAATGGCAGCTTTTCAGGGCGGCGGCGGAGGCGGAATAACGCCGCCGGGCGGAGCGCGACCGCCGCAAACGGGCGGGCAAACACCTCCGAGCGGCGGAGTGCGACCGGGCGGCGGAATGCGCGGCGCGGGCGGCATTGACGAAATGCTCGAACGCTTTCCGACGATTTTGATTGCCGATTTAAAAGTCGGCGATATGATTGCCTTCTCCAGCACCAAGAGCGTGAACGCCGACCGCGTAACCGCGATTAAACTTCTTTCGGGTGTCGAACCCTTTTTAAAAGCTCCGCAGGCGGCAAGCGGCGGACGACGCAATGGCAGCGGACAAGATTCGGGATTCAGCATTCCGGGACTCGACGGCGGCTTCTAATCAAACTTTCTTAATTTGTGATGTCGTGCTTGAGCGGCATCACTTTATTTTTATATGTATAAATTGAAATCATTTTTATTTTTAGGACTTTTAACATTTTTTATCAATTCGACCGTTTTCGCGCAGGGCGCGGGAAGTTTGCGCGGGCAGGTCGTGGACAGCTTAGGCGCGGCTATCGTCGGCGCGACGGTGATTGCGGTTGACTCGAACGGCAAGGAAAAAACGACCGTCAGCAATAATCAGGGCGAATATACGATTAACGGACTCGCGCCCGGAACTTATATAGTGCGGACGACCGCGCCGAAATTCGGGCTTTACGAAAATGCGGCGGTCAGCATTTCGGGCGGCAAGCGCGAAGAACTGATTATTACTTTGACGGTCGAAGCCGCGACCGAAAATGTGGACGTTTCCGGCTCAGACCAAATTTCGACCGACAGCGACAATAACGCCAGCGCGACCGTTCTAAAAGAAAAGGATTTGGAAGCCTTGCCGGACGACCCGGACGAACTCGAAGCGGCTTTGCAGGCACTCGCCGGACCTTCCGCCGGACCGAACGGCGGGCAGATTTACATTGACGGTTTCACGGGCGGCAGAATTCCGCCGAAAGATTCGATTCGGGAAATCCGCATCAATCAAAATCCGTTTTCCGCCGAATTTGAACGATTGGGTTTCGGGCGCATCGAGATTTTGACCAAACCCGGTTCGGACAAATGGCGCGGACAGGCGTTTATGAATTTCACCGACGAAAGCCTGAATTCGCGCAACCGGTTTGCGCTGAATCGCGCTTCGACGCAGCAAAGATTTTTCGGCGGCAGCGTTTCGGGTCCGATTCAGAAAGGGAAGTCTTCGTTTTTTTTCGACATCAGCAACCGCGATATTGATAACTCGGCAGTCGTCAACGCCCTTATTTTAGACCAGACGCTTAATATCGTTCCGTTTCAACAGGAATTTCGCATTCCGAACCGTCGGCTTTCCATCAGCCCGCGCTTCGATTATCAGATAAACACCAATAACACGCTGGTTGGGCGATACAGTTTTACGCGCTTTTCGGTTGACAATCAAGGTATCGGCGATACGTCGTTGCCGACGCGCGGTTATCAAACGAGCAACGTCGAACACGAATTTCGTTTGACCGAAACGATGATTATCAACCCGAAAACCATCAATGAAACGCGGTTTGAATACGACATCGAAAACAGCGAACAAACGGGCGACAATTCGATTCCGACCATCAACGTCGCGGCGGCTTTCACCGGCGGCGGAGCGCAAATCGGCAACAATTACAACCGCGAAAAAGGTTTTGAACTGCAAAATTACACGACGACGACGCTCGGCAAAAATTCGCAGCATTCGCTGAAATTCGGCGCACGGCTGCGCGGTTTGACGATTGACGACCGCTCGGAATCGAATTACGGCGGAACTTTTATATTTCCGGGCGCATTCGGCATTTCGCCTATCTTTCAATATCAGCAAAATGTTTTGGGAAATAATGACCCGCTTTATAATCCGACGCAGTTTTCGATAACGACCGGCGAACCGCTGGCGAAAGTTTCGCGTTACGATGTCGGCGCGTTCGTTACCGACGATTGGCGCATCAGCCCGCAATTGACGCTCGGTTTTGGTTTGCGTTACGAAAATCAAACGAATATCAAAGATAGTTTGAACTTCGCGCCGCGTTTTAACTTCGCTTATTCGCCGGGCGCGGGCGGTGCGCGGCAGCCGAAAACGGTTCTTCGCGGCGGTGTCGGCATTTTCTACGACCGTTTCAGCGAAAATCTAACGCTGCAAGCCGAACGATTTAACGGTTTGAATCAGTTAAATTTAATCGTCAGCGCGAACGACCCGAATCCGGCGCGGCGGGCGGCGGCGATTGCTCTTTTGAGCCAGCCGGTGTTCAGCGTCGGCGGCGTAACGAACGTGCCGACGGCGGCGCAAATTTTAACGGCGCTGCCGCAATCGAACACGATTCGCGCCGTCGCGCCCGATTTGCAGTCGCCTTACACGATTCAAACCGCGCTCGGAGTCGAACGCCAACTGCCGTTCAAAACGACTTTGACGGCGTTTTATATCGCTTCGAGAAATCTGCATTTATTGCGAACGCGCAATATCAACGCGCCGATTTGCGCGGAAAACATCAACTGCAACAACGCTCCGCGCCCGATTTCGGGTCAGGGCAACATCTATCAATACGAATCGAGCGGCGTTCTGAATCAACAGCAAATTATTCTGAATTTTCGCACGATTCTCAGTCAAAATTTTACATTGTTCGGCAACTACCGACTCGGTTTCGCCAACAGCGACACCGACGGCGCGGGCAGTTTTCCGGCATACAGTTACGATTTGAGCGACGAATACGGCAATTCGGCACTTGACGTGCGCCACAATTTTTTCATCGGCGGTTCGATTACGGCTCCCTGGAAACTTCGTCTGAGTCCGTTCGTCATCGCCTTGTCGGGCAGACCGTTCAATATCACGAGCGGCGTTGATACAAACGGCGACACGTTATTTACCGAACGTCCGACTTTTGCGGCGTTAGCTTCACGGTGCGCGGCAATCGGATTAAACAATTCATTTTGTAATGTCGGTGACGTTTCCAACCCGAACGCGATTATCCCGCGTAATTACGGGCGCGGACCGTCATTCTTCAACGTCAACCTGCGCGTTGACCGAACCTTCGGCTTCGGCGGCGCGAAAAGTTCGGCGGTCGCCACAACCCCGACCGACCGACCGGGCGGCGGACAAATTCCCGGCGGCGGCGGCGGTGGCGGCGGTCGTCCCGGCGGCGGTGGCGGTGGTTTTGGCGGATTCGGCGGCGGTGGTGATGGACGCAGCCCTTATAATTTGACGCTCGGATTGCAATTCGCCAATTTGTTCAATAACGTCAATTTCAACACGCCAATCGGCAACTTGAGTTCGAGCCGTTTCGGTCAATCAACTTCGACGGCGGGCAGTTTCGGCGGCGGCTTCGGCGGCGGCGGTGGTTTTGGCGGCGGCAGCGGCAATCGCCGCGTCGAACTGCAAGCGCGGTTTAGCTGGTAGATTTGGGGAAGAAGTTGGGGCGGAAGGCAGTCGGCAGAAGGCAGAAGGCAGAAGGCAGAAGGCGGAAGGCGGAAGGCAG
>JAJAYR010000375.1 GCA_026786155.1 Pyrinomonadaceae bacterium | reverse complement strand
CTGATAGGATTGCTGTATTCAGCCGACAAAAGGTTCATAAAATCTCATTAGCAGTCGTCTGCAATAAGGAGAGTTTCAATGTCGTTTCGTAATTTTCTTTCAGTGATTATTGTCTTTCTGTTTTTTTCGTTCTATGTTTTTGCTCAAGAAAACATTCAGTCGCTTGAATTAAATAAGCCTGTCGAACGCGATTTGTCGGGCGGCGAAACGCGCGTTTACCAAATTAATCTTACGGCGGGACAATTTTTGCACGTGGTTGTCTTACAAAAAGGCATTGATGTCGTCGCAACGCTGTTTGCGCCGGACGGAAAAAAAATGCTCGAAGTTGACAGTCCTAACGGGGCGAATGGCGTGGAGCCGCTCTGGTTCGTGGCTGACGCGACGGGCAATTATCGGGTGGAAATAAAATCGCTCGAAAATGAAGCAAAGCCCGGTCGTTACGAAGCGAAAATCGAGGAGTTGAGAGCAGCCGTCGCCGACGATAAGTATTTTATTTCCGGCAAGAAACTTCTGCAGGAAGTTTTCTCGCTTTTAAGCGAACGCAAAGAAGAATCAAGGGCTGAAGCGATTAAGAAATTGCGCGAGGCGGAAAGTTTTTTCAGGTTGATGGAAGATAAAAAACGAAAAGCCGCCGCCCTGCAGCAAATCGGGAGAAATTACCGTCTGGCGAATGAAGTCGAAGAAGCCAAAAAAAATTTTATCGAAGCGGCTAATCTGTTTAAGGAAACAAAACTGAATCGTGATGCCGCCATCGCATATTTAGACGCGGGAAAAGCGTCTTCGACGCTTGCCGAGGCTTTAAGTAATTTTGAAAACGCGCTCGCGGTCAGTCGAGAAGAAGGCGGCGATAAAAAAATCGAAGTTTCGACTCTTATTGAGATCGGAAATACGTATTACTATCTCGGCGACTTTAACCAATCACTGCAAAATTACCGGCAGGCGTTAGCCATCAGCCGGGAAATCGGTTATCAGGAAAAAACGGCGAAGGCACTGGATAATATGGGAAGCGCATACACGCAGCAGAGCGATTTTATCAACGCTCTCGAAGCACACCAAAAAGCTCTGCTATTAACTGAAAGTTTGGGCTTAACCAGAGAAATACCCGGCACTTTACTTAATATCGGCAATGTTTATGAAAGTCAGGGAAATCATCCGCAAGCGCTCGCGCATTTTGAAAAGGCTTTGACCGAATTTGAAAAAATGCGCGCGCCGGTGGGAATCGCTTACGCGACAAGCAACATCGGCAGCGTTTACTTAAACAGCGGCGATTATGACAAAGCGTTAGAATATTTTCAAAAAGCTCAACAGCAAAAAGCCAAAGTGCTGGCGAAAGACCCTTTTAGTTTTCTTAATATCGGTTTGGTTTACTCTTATCAGGACAAAACCGCCGAAGCGATTGAATATTTTCAGAAAGCCCGCTCTTTGTCCGAAGAAACGGGCAATACAAATACGTTTACCGTCACGACGAGCGAAATTGCCGACGTTTATTTTCGACAGGGCGAATTCTTAAAATCACTTGAATACGCCGAAAAAGCCGTCAAATTAGCTGACCAATTTGATTATCCAGATTTGTATTCGAGCGCACAGACCGTCGCCGCCAAAGCGTATCTGGCGCTTAATAAAAAGAAAGAAGCGCGACAGGCACTTGAGTCGGCAATCGCAAAAATCGAAAAACTGCGCTCGCAGGTGGCAGGCTCCGAAAACGAGCAAACCGGTTTTTTTGCGGGTAAACTTGAGCCTTTTCAATTGCTGGTTGGTTTGGCAATTTCGGAAAACGCCGACGCCGAGGCTTTTTCTTACGCCGAACGCGCCAAATCCCGCGCTCTGCTTGACGTTCTGCAAAGCGGTAAAACGAATTTTTCAAAAATAATGACCGCGGCGGAACGCCAGCGAGAGAACGCTTTAAAAAACGAAATCGCTTCGATTAATAATCAAATCGCTAACTCGAGCGAACAAGCGCCGCCGAATAAAAGTCGTATAACTGATTTAGCTGACAGGCTTCAAAAAAAGCGGCTCGAATTTGAAGATTTTCAAACTCGTCTGTATGCCGCGCATCCCGAATTAAAAGTTCAGCGCGGCGAAATGAAACCGATTTCTCTGGAAGAAGCCGGCAAACTGCTGCCCGACAGCCAAAGCGCTCTGCTCGAATATACGGTCGGCGGCGACAAAACGTATTTATTCGTCTTGACCAAAGAAAACCAGACTGCCGTGTCGTTGAAAGTTTATCCGATTGATGTCAGGCAAAATGATTTGGCGGTAAAAACCGAAAACTTCCGTTTGAAGCTGGCGAAAGGCGACTTGGATTTCTCAAAACAGGCGCGGGATTTATACGATTTACTCTTGAAACCCGCCAACGCGCAAATTAAAAACAAGAACAAACTGATTATTGTTCCTGACGCTTCGCTATGGAATCTGCCGTTTCAAGCTCTGCAGCCGGTTCAGAATAAATATCTAATTGAAAGCACCGCCATTTCTTACGCGCCGTCGCTAACGACGCTGCGCGAGATGGTTAAGAAAAATAAAAACAAAATGGCTTCTTCTGCTGTCCTGCCGCTTCTGGCATTCGGAAATCCGATTATCAGCAAAGAGACTTCGAGCCGGGCGACGCAGCTTTTTATGGGCGAGCGGCTGGCGCCTCTGCCCGAAGCCGAGCGGCTCGTAAATTCTCTCAAACAGATGTATGGCGCGACGAAAAGCAAAATTTACGTCGGCGCGGAAGCCAGCGAAGAAACAGCCAAAACCGAAAGCCCGAAATACCGGATTCTGCAGTTTGCCGCGCACGGAATTTTGAACGACGCGAATCCGATGTATTCGCATCTTGTACTGGCGCAAAAGCAGGACGACTCGAACGAGGACGGATTGCTTGAAGCGTGGGAAATGAAAGATTTGGATTTGAAAGCCGATCTGGTAATTCTTTCGGGCTGCGAAACGGCTCGCGGCAAAACGGCAAGCGGCGAAGGCGTTATCGGAATGAGCTGGGCTTTATTCATCGCGGGCGCGCCAACGACCGTGGCGAGCCAGTGGAAAGTCGAATCGGCAAGCACGACGGAATTGATGCTCGAATTTCACCGGCAATTATTAAACGCTAAAAACGTCAGCGAAGCCGATGCGTTAAGAAATGCGTCTCTCAAGTTACTCAAAATGCCGCAATACAAGCATCCGTCGTATTGGGCGGGATTTGTAGCAATCGGCGACGGATTTTAAGAACCGATGAGGCGCGTTTATTTTCTTTTTTCCCGAACTTCGCGCAGGAATTTTTGCGCCGTTTTGGATTTCGGGTTTTTCTCCGTTTCTTTTTGAAACTCGCGCTCGGCTTCGTCGAGTAATCCCTCGTTCGCATACGCAATGCCCAAAAACAAATGCTCGTTTTTATACTGCCGGCTTAAGCGGGCGAGTTCGTCGGCTCTTTTCCGGTCGAGAATTTTGAAACGCGCGTCGGGCGCAGGACGCGCCGGCGATTTTATTTCTTCGCCGTTTTTAATCGCCGTTACCTGCCAGACATAAGTTTTGCCGCGCGCGAGCGGTTCGCCGATTTGCCAGTTCGTGCCTGAAATCTGCGGGCTGGTTGCTACTCGGTTAAAATCCGTGTCGTAAACGCTGACGACGTAATTTATCGCTCCGGCTAATTCGCGCCAGCGAAATTGCGGACGATTTGTTTGAACGATTTTTCCGATTGGATTTGTGAGCGCAAAAGGTATTCCCTCGGTTTCGCCGCCCATTAGTTTTCCGACTTGATTGTTTAAAGTTTTTAATTCCGGCGGAAAATTTAATCGCTCAGATGCAACGACCCGCGCGACTTCCGCTTCAGGCTTCGGCGAAAGATTTTTCGGCACGGCATCTTCCGTCTGCCGGTTCACACCGTTGATTTCCGCGTTGATTTGTTTTCTAACATTCGCGTTCGCCGATACCTCGGTGTTTGTTTGAACGTCGGGCGCGGAAGCGATATTCGCGCTTTGAACGTTTTGCTGAGGTTTAACGCCCGGCGCGGAAGTGGCGGCGATTTCGTTCGGCGCATCGCTTCGCCGCAACACGAAAATGCCGAACAAAGAAGCGATGAGCAGCACCGCCGCGAGCGTGCCGAAACCATATTTT
Organism: Pyrinomonadaceae bacterium; assembly: GCA_026786155.1. GTDB lineage: Bacteria > Acidobacteriota > Blastocatellia > Pyrinomonadales > Pyrinomonadaceae. Next base: position 10,543 of record JAJAYR010000375.1, on the reverse strand, counting down.
AGAGAATAATTTCCCGATAAAAATTCTCTGATTCCGCCGAAAACTGATTTCGCCCTCGGTTGCCGCAAAATCGACTGTTTTTCCGCATCGGTTTCAATCAACCTTCTCATTTGCAGCAAACCATCGAGCTGCAGGTTGCAATCGGCGCAAACTTGAAGGTGAACATCGGCAATTTCGCGCTCAACGCCGTCCGTTTTTTCATCAACATACGCTTCGAGCCGCTCGTAGCTCAAATGTTCGGACTCTTCTGGCGAAAACTGTAAAAAATCAAGATTCAAAGATTTTTCGCCGCGGCGAAATTCACCGAGCCGCGCGAAACACAAATCACATTGCGCCAAATGCTCGTCCGCCTTTAACAGGTCGGATGCGTTCATTTCGCGGCTCAGGTAATTCTCGATGTTGTCGGCTAAAAGATGTTCTGACATTTTGTTTCCTGATTTATTCTGACGCTTCACAATTTATATTGATGAAAAATTTCGCCGCAGATTGTTTTTCGGCAAAGTTTTTCTTAAAAAATCGAACTCGCCCGGCAGTTAAAGCGACTGCCGCTTTTCATTTTAGCGCGAACAATCGAACGAGACGCGCCCGCGCCGATTGCCGCAGATTTATTACCTGCTGCCTGGTCAAATTCAGACGTTCGGCGATTTTCGTGTCTTCCCACGGAAGCTCGCGCCAGACGGCGGCGAATTCTTCGGGCGGAAATTCCAGTATTTCAGCAATTTGTTTGACCGATGCCACGCGCAAAATAGGAAAAAGCCAGACGAGCGCATCGCCCTGCCTGTCTTTCAAATTAAGCAGCAGCGCGGCGCGGTGGCGAAGCGGCAACTCGCCGATTTCCGCCCAAACTTTCCTGAGATGTTCCCGATGTTCAAGTGCGGCAGCCGTATTATCATCCGACGACACTGAAACCTTTTCCCGTTTGATTTGGTTGCTTTCGTCTTCGGACATCTCCTTTTGATCTTTCACTCCATGCACATCAGCGACAATCGAAACGAGTTCGTTAAAGAGAATCGGCGCGCGGGCAATGTCGAAAATAAAAATTAATAAATCAATCGTTCGCGCCGCGTGACTCAAATTTTCGCTGCCGGCGGTTTCGGCGATTTTCGCTCGAATCGTTTCCGCTGCCGGCGGTGATTCGAATTGATCGTTCCGATTCGACCAATCCTTAAATCCGCTAAGCCATCTGTTTTGCCCGTCTTCCCATAATGCGAACCGCTGATGATGGGTGAGCAAATATCTGAGCTTATTTTTAAATTGTTGGCGAAGCGGATATTTGGCGCGGAGGTATTGATGATAAGCGTTGGTTGTAACCGAGGCGACAAAGCTGTTCAGATTGTGAATAGACTTTCCGTTAGCATTTGATTTCAACAGTCCAAGCTCGGCAATGAGAATCAGTTTTACTTCACTCGCAATTTCCAGCGCGTCTTGATTATTCTGGCTGAAATCGTTTTCCTTTAACGAAGCGTGAAGTTTGCCGCGAAGCGTTTTTTTTATTGTCGGCTCGATCTGTTTGACGAGTAAATCGGCGAGCGCGTTCTCCGACTCGATTGCTGAAACTGAATTTAAAAAAGTTACCAGTAAGGTGTCAGGCTGATTTAACATTCGGACTTCACCGCTCAGTATTCAATAGTTTAGGACTTACGCAAGCCATAAAAATCAAGTAATCTTTGGTAATGTTTGTGCCAAATAAACAACCAGTCACGCGACTTGATTACTGCCAGTATTTGCTTTCGAGTCAGGTTAATTATACTTTGACTAATTTTGCCGATCATTCCAAGCAGTTTAGTCACGACCAATTGAACCGTTATTTGCGGGCTGACAAACTCAAACCGCGTTTGGTTTGGGAACAAGTCAAAGATTCGATAGTTTTCTCTGAAAACGGTTATTTGCTCTTTGATGATACCGTTGCCGACAAGAATTATTCGTTTCAGATGGAACTTGTCCGCCGTCAATATTCGGGCAACGCCAAAGCTATTATTAAAGGCATCGGAATTGTCACTTGCGTTTATGTCAACGGGTTAGCGATAGCAATGGAACAGAAACCAACGATCTTTACTTAAAATTGTTAATTAATACTTAAATTTTTGACGGCTTCCTGATACGCCTGCTCGACATTTTTCAGCGACAGATGCTGATAGATTTCCAGGCTCTTTTTGCTTTCGTGTCCCGAAATTAGTTGAATCTGACTGTCCGAAAGCCCCTGCGAAGTCAGAAAGGTTATCATTTGATGACGGAATAGATGCGGGTGAACTTTCTGTTCGATCTCGGCAATTTCACGGTATTCCTTAACAATCTGCTGAACCCGCCGCGGCGTGAAAGCAGTATAGCGCGTCGTTTCAAACAAATACTTGTTTTTCGGATTTGCCCGCAGATGGCTTTGCAACACCAATCGGAAACTGTTCGGAAATAAAATGTAGCGGTCTTTTCTGCCTTTGCCTTCCTCAATAAAAATTTTACATTGATTGAAATCAATATCCGAAACTTTGATCTTCACCAGTTCATTGACACGAACCGCCGTAAAGAACAATAGCTTGAGCATAATTTCGTGCTGAAGATTCCCGCACTCGGAAATCACCTGAAAAAATTTCTTGAGTTTGGTTTCCGAAAGAATTCGCGGCAGTCGTTTTTCCTTCCTTGGTTTTTTAAGACCGAGCTTTTTTCGCGCCTGCTGGCAGACATAAATAAAGTCGTCGTAAGAAAGTCGCTCTTTTCTTGCCAACCGGACAATTTTCTCGATGATTTCGATTTTTTCGGATTTTTCGGGTTTAATCACTTTTTTATTTTTCGCAGAATTCTCCGTTTTCCGCGATTTTCTCATCTGGCTGATTTCGCTTTTTCTTTCGACGATACGAAATCGGAATTATTTGATGCCGGTTTTCGACTCTGTTTCATCTTTTTGAACTAACATTATTTCGTCTTTCCGCAATTATGCGAAATATGATATTAACATTTTTTGTGCATTCTTAACGAAACAATTTTTAGGAGGGTGAAATTTTATGCCGGTTAGTTTCCTGTCGGAAGCAGAGCGATTGCGATTGAATTCTTTTCCCGCTGATTTATCAAACGAGGATTTGATCGCCTATTTTACGTTGAGCGACACGGACTTGCTGGGAATCCCGAAAACCGCTTCCGCCGCCAATCGTTTGGGAGTCGTTTTGCAACTCGTTTTATTACGATTTCTCGGATTTCATTTAATTGATCTGAAATCGCTTCCTAAAACGGTCGTCAGTTACGTCGCACAGCAAATCGGAGCCGAAGCCGGACAAATTAATTTTTACGGCGACCGCGACCAAACCCGAACCAACCACCAGAGATTTGTTGAGAAATATCTCGATTTCCGCCATCCGACCGAAGAAGATTACCGGCACCTCAGCGAGTGGCTTCTGAAAAGAGCTTTGGAACACGACCGACCTACTCTTCTTTTGCAGCTTTTATGTGAACGCTTTTTAGCAGAAAAACTGGTGCGTCCCGGTTTTTCTGTAGTGGAAAGAATGGTTTCGACAGTGAGAAATGCTGCCGAAGATCAAATTTTCAGCCGTGTAGAAGCGGTCATTGATGAAGTTTTGGCGGAAGGATTGGACGAACTTCTGCAAGCACCGGAGCCGAATCGTCCGACTCCGCTCGCGTGGCTTCGGCAAAGCGCGACCTCAAATTCGCCGAAAACCATGATGGCGGGACTCCAAAAATTGGGGAAACTCCAGAAATGGCAGGTCGGCAGTTGGAATCTGTCGGAATTGAATCCGAACCGCCGTAAACAACTCGCTCAAATTGGTTTTCGCTCAACCGCGCAAGCCTTGAGCCGGATGAATAAAACTCGTCGTTATCCGATTCTGCTGGCGTTTTTAGCCCAACTTTATGAAGAAGTTCTGGACGAACTGGTCGAGATTTTTGACCGTTTATTAGCCGCAATTACCAGTCGCGCCGACCGCCAACTCGTCGAAATCCGGCAGGAAAGAGCCTTGCTCGCCGGTGATAAAATCAAACTTCTGCAAGAACTGGTGCGGATTCTGATTGATCCAAGCGTTTCGGACGACAAACTGCGAACGGCGATTTATAAGTTTCTGCCGGAAAATAAGCTGCTCGTAACTTTCGATGAATGCGAACGAATCAACGAACCGCTCAATGAAAATCTCTTTAAACTGCTCGGCAAGCGGTATTCCTATTTACGACAATTTATCCCGACATTTCTGAATTCTCTGCCTTTGGACGGAAATGCCGAAACCACCGGCTTGAGGAAAGCCATTGGGATTTTGTGCGATTTGAATGAAAGCGGCAAACGGCGTATTCCCGATGATGCCCCGTGCGATTTTATTGATGCCAATTGGTGGAAGCAGATTTTTGATGACCAAGGACGGATCAGCCGAAAGTATTACGAACTCTGCGTTCTGTTCGAGTTACGCTCCAAACTGCGTTCCGGTGATGTCTGGGTGGAAGGAAGCCGCCGCTATGCTCGATTGGACAGCTATCTGATTCCGACTGAAAAATGGTCTGAAATGCGTCCCGCCGTCTGCGAACTTTTATCCTTACCCGAAGACGGCGAGAGCAGAATAAAACTGCGGCAAGCCGAACTTCAGGAACTCTACATGCAGTTTGACCGCTTTTTTGATGAACTTCTCGTCAAACATAAAAAGAAGTCAACCGAAGCCGAAAACCATTCGTCGTATTTCGATCCCGCAGATCATCTGAACAAAAAGATCAATATTCGGATGGAAAACGGCAAGCTGATTGTTACCAAACTTCCCGGCGAAGAGATAACCCCAAGCAGCGAAGTTCTTAAAGAAGAAATCGCTGGTCGTCTGCCGGAAGTCGAACTGACCGATCTGTTAATCGAAGTTGACGGCTGGACGAACTTTTCAAGATTTTTTGAACATCCTTCAGGAAACGAGCCGCGCTCACCGGACGCGCTCCGTCATTGTTACGCCAGTATTTTGGCACAAGCATGCAACTTCGGTTTGATGCAAATGCAGAGAATGTCGGGGCTGACTTACCGCAAAATGGCGTGGTATTCGACCTGGTATTTGCGGGAAGAAACCTTGAAATCGGCTTTTTCCGAACTTGTCAACTTTCATTCGGGTCTGCCGCTTGCCGCGCTGTGGGGCGGCGGGACATTATCATCATCGGACGGACAGAGGTTTCCGGTTTCGGTTAAAACGCGAAACGCCGTAGCGATTCCGAAATACTTCGGCTATGGTCGGGGACTGACTTATTATACCTGGACATCGGACCAGTATTCGCAATACGGCACGAAAGTCATCGCTTCGACGATCCGCGACGCGACATACGTTCTGGATGAAATTCTCGATAATGAAACGGAACTGACGATTCTCGAACACACCACCGATACTGCCGGATATACCGATCTCGTCTTCGGCTTATTCGATCTTTTAGGGCTTCAGTTTTCACCCCGTCTGCGCGACCTTGCCGATAAAAAACTTTACCGCATAGATAAACAGATCAAATACAAAAACATTGATTCATTGATTAAAGGAAAGATCAATATTGATTTAATTTTGCGGCATTGGGACGAACTGCTGAGAATCGCCGGTTCACTCAAACAAGGATTTGTCACAGCATCGCTTCTGATCAGCAAATTACAGTCTCCGCAACAAAAAAACGCCTTAACCAAAGCCCTTCAGGAATACGGCAAACTGAACGAAACGATCTTTATTCTTAAATATCTCCAAAGTTCCGAATATCAAAAAAAGATCACGGTTCAGCTAAATAAAGGCGAAGCCATCCACACGCTCCGGCGCGATGTCTTTATCGCCAACGAAGGAAAAATCCGCAAGCACCATCAGGAAGACCAGCTTAATCAGGCGGCTTGCCTGAATCTGGTCGTTAATGCGATTACGGTCTGGAACACGGTTTATATGCAAGCAGCTCTAGATCAACTGAAAAGCGAAGGCTGCGAAATTAACGAAAACGACATCAGACATCTTTCTCCAGCCCGCAGCGAACACATCAATATGTATGGAAAATACTACTTCAACGTCGAAGAAGGACTCAAAAGAAAGAATTTGAGAGAACTCAGAAAACCAGTCCGCGATTTATCATTCGATCTTTTTTAAACAGTTTCAGCAAAGATCGTTGGTTTCTGTTCCATTGCTATCGCTAACCCAAGCAAGAAAAAATACATTTCTATGCTCTGACTCAAAGAGAAGCGCGCGCGGCGCTGGACGCTTGCAACCGAATCACGGCGGACTCGCCGGAAAACTTGGGCGTAAGTTGCGTGCAGTTTGACGCTTGCGACCGCGCGGCTTACGCCCTTGCACGACCGGCGATTGAAACCGACAAAAAGGTGTTGATTTTGACTGCATTCGAGCTTGACGAGCTTTTCAAATGTTTTATGAACGGTTACGGCGATGGCGATTATGTTGAATCGTATTGCCAAACCGCCGCGTCGAAAAAGGCTTTCGCCCGCGTTCAGAAAAAATTGCACGCACTCAGGGCAAAGAAAAAATTAGCGGCTGGCAGTATCAGCGTAAGAGGACAACAAAAATGCAAGTTTTAACCAGCGGTTCATTTATCAATCTTGATAATCAGGAAAAAATCGAGCAGTTGATTTTCACTGCCAAAGAAATTGCCGTCGCTGCCAGCGGCGCGGACGGGTTTAACAACGAAGAGGAAAACAACGAGAAATTCGCCGACGAGATTTGGCAGAGCGCGGAGTATATGTCCCGCGAACACGAAGAAGCGCGGATTAAGACAATTTTCGTCAACGCCTTTTTAGAACGACTGCGGGAACTTCGCGGCGGCGCGGCGACGACGCAATCGCCGGTTGAAATTTCGGAAAATATTTCTCAGGAAATTGTGGCGGAAAGCGTCGCGGAAACCGAATTTCCAAAAGCAGAAACCGAATCTCCGAAAGATGAATTTTTGGGCATCGTTTCGACAGACATAAACGGGGAAAATGACGAATTACACGTGCAATCTTCTATTCAGACAGATGCGCCTCAAACGTTCGCCATCGAGAAGGAAGTTTTTCGGCAGGCAAATGAGTTTGAAGAAAATCAAGTTGCTGAAGAGGAAGATTTGAGGTTTTCCATAGCGGAACAGCCTGCATCGAGTCAGCCCATCCACTCCGAAGTTGTCGTCGAAGCCGAGAGCGAGAAAGTCGAAGCAGAAACTAAAACAGCGGATGAATCGCATCAAGAAGAAGCCGACGCGGGCGATGAATCAATCCCAAAAACGGTTGCGAGCAAATCGCTTAGTCTTCCCGATAAAGAGCCGTATCAATTCGATAAATGCACGGTGACGGCGACGATTCAGCTTTTTCCGGCGAGCGAAAGTTCGACGAGCAGAAAAGCCGTTTTGAGCGTCAGGACACACGATTTCGCTCCGCAAATTTCGATGATCGAACTTGTCGGAGGCGATTTGCCCGCCGCGCTAATGCCTGAACTGCAAAAGGTTTTGTCGAGATACCAAAGCGATTTGCCCGCGAAGGTGATGGATAAATTGAAAAAGGAGAAAAGCTCGTCGAAAAAACAAGTAAAATCGGCAACGACTGAAACAAAATCGGCTGCGCCAGCCGCGACCGCTCCAACCGCGAAAGAAAATACGGTGAAAGTTTCGCCTGCGGAAACTAAGCGAACTCCACATACAAATGTTGTCGTGAAATCTCCGGCACAATCGGCAGCCGGTCAGCAGGGAAGTCTGTTCGGCTAAAACCCGAACGGGAGAAAAGAAAAGTTATGGAACAAAACGCAACGGAACAAGAACCGGCAATCTCCGCCGTGAGCGCAGACAATCAAACTATCGTGACCGAACAGATGGCGGTCATCAAAATCGAAGGTCAGGAATTTGAACTCGAAACGGTTTTGGCGCAAGACGACAAAATGCTCAAAACCGTTCTTCAGCCGCATTTTTCGAGTTTGGAGAATGCCAACATTACGCGCGATGTCAAAGAAGGAAAACTCCACGTTTCAATCGTCAAAAAAGCGCAAGCCAAAGGCTGATGACGCGCCATCCGCCAGACAAAGCCCGTTCGAGATGCTTTGCGAAGCGGGCGAGCAGGTAAATCCCGCGATTATTTTAGCCGAAGAATTGATGCGAAAGGATATCAACGGCGGAATGGATTACGCGGACATCGAACAGGCGGAAAAAACGCTGCTCCTCGCCCGCGATGAAATTGAAAAGGTCGAACGGCATTTCGCTCAGATCGGGAAAACGCCGCCGCAACCGGGCGGGCTTATTCCGGCGGGTTTCTAAATCGTTATGACGTTGGCGGTCGAGAAAAAACGGAGCATTGATTGGAATGCCCGCCGAATGCCTTTCGGCGAGCGGCTTCATCAGGCAATCGAGTATCTCGCCTTCAAATCCGTCAACGCCAACGCGCTCCGGGCGTGCGAGACGATTGAGAAAATCGTTTCCGAGCAAAAGAAGTTTCAATTTTTCCGGCAGTCTTTCCCCGAAGAATGGAAAAATTCAAAGGCGAGTTTTTTCAAGCGCGGTTATTACCAAAATTACAGCGAAAGATTGAACGAGTTTTTCCAGCTCGTCAACGAAAAAATGTTTCCGCTTTTTGCGGGCTGGGACGACCCCGATATGGAGTTCGAGCATTTTTACATTTTCTCACTGAACCTTGACCTCTGCTGCGAGGACATCGAGTATGAAAACTTGCGCGTGAGCTTCGCCCTCGGATTGCTTTTTCTTTTTCGTGACGAAGAGATTTGGGAATTTTTCGAGAACAATTACCAAATCAAAAGGCAGAATTTTTCCGAAATTGACGAGTCGCCGCACGAAAATCTCTGGCATTTGAAGGAAACCGGCAAAGTCGAAATTTACCGCAATCTTTTTGAAATCGTTGACCACTCGACCGGAAATGTGTGGCTCGACACGGTGAACTGCCGCGATTACACCTGCTTTGAGTGGACGGAAGACAATATAATTCTGCTCGCCGAAAATTACCGCGAGGCAACCGCGCTGCTCGACCAGACCGCTAAGATAGATGAGCTTTTCGCCGAAAGTCCGAGAGCGGTTCTGCTCGATTTAATTTCGCTCTGGAACGACGCGAGGCTGCCGGAAAAAACGGAGCGGCTGGCAGCAATCCGACAATAATCAAATACCGTTATGAAATCGCCTTTGACCGCGCCGCCGGACGCGATGGGAGCATTGTATTTTCTGCCCGGACAATATCTTTTCAAACGATTTGAGAACGGGCGCGAAATCACGAAAGCATTATCGAGCGCTTCAATAGCCCGCGCTTTCCGTGATTACGAAACCGATACGGGCTGGCTCGCCACGCGCCGGATTTTGCGTTACCGCGAAGAACCGGAAGGCAATTACTTTTTGTCATACGAGCCTGCCGGAAGACGCACGATTTTCGTCGAAAACGAAACCCGCGAAACGCAGGAAATCACTCTGCCGCTGCCGACTCTGATTTTGTTCGGTTGCAAAAGCGAGTTTTACCTATGGACGACGAAATCTCGACAAGTAACTGAAAAAACGCGACTCGCGCTCGCGCCGCTGCCGAACCTCGGCGGCGATTTGAACGGGAAGATTTGTTTCGGCGGCAACGAAGTCCCCGAAGTCAGGGCGGATACTATCGAAGCGGTCTGGAAGCTCATTTTCAGCACGCCGTTTAACGGTGATCAGGCAAACAATAAATGCCGTTCCGAGCCGAAAGATGTCAGGCGGCTTCTTTTCGCTTTGGCGCGAAGCGAAAAAAAAACCTTTCCAGCGTCGGAGCTACTCGAAACTGACACGACCGTCGGACAGCTTTGGGCGCGAATCGTCGAGAAAAATCCTTACCGTCGTTATTAAATTTCGGGGCGGAAACAGAGAATCTATGCAAAACCTTTTCAGTCTGACGATAGGAAATTTCGTCGAGCATAAAATCGCGTCCTCCGACGCGGAAAGCGTCACGGCGATCAAATTTGAATATCTGCTCGCCGGAAACGGGCTTTTCATTCGGGCTAAGCGTCGTGAGTTTTCAGTTTGTCTCGCGCTCTGGCGCGGGATCGTTAAAGACCTGCCGGTCGCCGAAAGCGGTATCGTCTGGCACAAACCGCAAATTCCCGTCGTCGTTTGGCAGGAACTTTTAGACACGGCACGACGCGCCAGCGCGCCCACCGATTTCAAGGAAGATGTTTTTATCGTTTTCTGGTCTGAGTCGGACGGCGAATGGAAGTGGTTTAAGGTCAGCCGCGAAAGAAGCTGGGCGCGAACGATTGCTGACGACACTTTGAAAGAATACGGAGATGCGTGCATAGAATTGCACACGCATCCGCTGGGCGCGATTCATTTCAGCCGGGCGGACGACGCCGACGAGACCGGCAAATTCCGCTTGTTCGGAATTCTGACCGATGTTCACACCACGATGCCGAAAATCCGTTTTCGCTGCGGCGTTTACGAATACTTCGTGCAAATTCCCGCCGCTTATGTTTCGGAAATGCCAGCCGAAATAGTTGATCTCAACGTGCTGGAGCAAGCCACTCGGAAATTATCGTGATGATTGATACAAGTTTTGTTCGCGCGGCGCGGGTTCTGCCGAAACAACACGGAAGCGTCAAGTTTTACTCGGTTGGCGCGGGCGGCACTGGTT
>JAJAYR010000374.1 GCA_026786155.1 Pyrinomonadaceae bacterium | reverse complement strand
TTCCTCGTGTGCCAGAATCGCTCCGGTTTGCGCGTCAATCGTCAAAACGGCTTCGCAGCACGGACAAATAATGCTGAACTTTTCCATAATATAATTAAGTAGTGTTTCACAAATTATGCTGATGAGAAAAACGATTCGGAATAGATGAGAGTTGATAGATAATAGTTGAAAGATAAAACCGTAATCCGAATCTATCAGTTACCATCTTTCATCTCTCATCTATTCCGAAGTAAAAACTATGGAAATCATTCAGCATAAAATTTCAAACAACACCAAAATCTGTGATTTGCCTTCAAGGTTTAACGCCGACGGCTCGCAAAAAATCATCACCTTTGGCAGTTACCGGGTCGGCAATCGCGCCTTTCGGGACAATTAAAACTTTGCCGTTTTTCAAATAAACCTTCGTTACCGGATTATTTATGTCGGCAAAAGTTCTTTCGGTTTTTAACAAAATCGGGTTATTTTTGAAAGCCCGCGTTTCAATCGGCACGCCTTTTTCGTTCATCGTGCTGGAAATTTCCGAATTATCGGGCGCGGGGTTCGGAGTCGCGTTGGTCGCCGGAATCGGCGCGGCATTTTGGTCGCCGCCGCCGCGCTTTGATTTCATTATTTCCAAATTTTTCTGGCTGATGGATGAATCCTGGATGATAGGTTGGTTGGCGTTCGCCGAATTTCCGATGTTCAAATTCGCTTGCTTCGTCGGCAAATCAGCCGTCCGATTAGTCGCGGTGTTGATTGGCGCGTTTGCAATGTTGATTTTGTTGGCTGCGCCGGACTCAATAGTTGAAGGTGTCGAAACTGATGAACAACCCGCCAAAAGAACCGCGATAATCGCCGGATAAAAAAACTTTTTCACTAAAAACTCCTTAACTTTTCTTGCAAATCGGCTTTGACCGTTTGCCATTCCGGTTCAATAATACTGAAATAAACCGAATCACGAAAGCGTCCCGCGTCGGTTATCAAATGCCGCCGCAGAATTCCCTCTTCCTTCGCGCTGATTCGCAAAATCGCGCGTCTCGATTTTTCGTTTAGCACGTCGGTTTTCAATTCGACGCGGACGCATTTCCACGTTTCAAAAGCGTGCGTCAGCATTAAAAGTTTGGCTTCGGTGTTGATGTTCGTGCGCTGCCATTTCGGATTGACCCAAGTCCAGCCGATTTCCGTTTTGCGGTGCGGCGGCTCGATGTTTCCGAAACGGGTTGAACCGATGATTCTGCCCGACGATTTTTCTATCGTTACAAACGGCAAGGCGACTTTGCGCTCGAATTCGCCGAGCGCGGTTTCGACGTAGCGCAGCATATCTTCCTTCGTTTTGACGTTGTTCGTCGTCCAAAGCCACAAAGATTCGTCCGCCGCCGCTTCGTAAAGTTCCGGCAGGTAATTTAATTTCAACGGCGCGAGCCGCACAAATTCACCTTCGAGCGTTATCGGTTTGATTTGCATTTGATTAAGATTGTAAATTACGCAGTTGAAAAAAAAGTCGCACACTTAAGTCAACAAATTTTTCACTTTGTCGAACAGCGAATAGTTGATAGTTAATAGCGAACAACGCCGCGAGCGTAACTGTTCGCTGTTCGCTGTCAACTGTTCGCTGTTAAATCGGTAAAAATGTTGCTTCAGTCATTCAATTTATTTCAACCGTGTAACTCCTAAAATTATAATTTCCTTTCCATCACCCAATCAATCTGCGCGTCCGCGCCGAGTTGAAAAACGTGCGTTCCGACTTGCCGGAAACCGAGTTTTTCGTAAAACTTCTGCGCTCTGAAATTATGTTCCCAAACGCCGAGCCACATCGTCTGATAGTTTTTCCGCGCGGCTTCGGCAAAACATTCGTTCATCAATGCGCCCGCGATGCCTGTGCCGTGAAAATCTGTGGCAACGTAAAGCCTTTGCAGTTCAATCGGGTTCGCGCCCGAAACGCATTCTTCAATTGAATTTTCCTGCAGCTTCGCGTAACCAATCATTGCGTCGCCCGCTTCCGCGATAAAAAATATCGAATCCGCGTCCTGAAATTCCGCCTCAAAAGCCTCGACGCTCATAAATTCGCTGATATAAGCGTGCATATCTTCCGGCGCGTTCAGAGGATTTCCGGCGAAAGTGTCGTTGAAAATCTGCACGGCGAACGGCGCGAGCGTTACCGCCTCCGCCAAAACTCCGCGCCTGATTTTAAATTCCGTTTGACTCACTGTTTTGAAAATAGAAAAAGGGTTATTTCGATTTCTTTATGGAACATTTTACAAAATCCGAAAGTAAGTTTGTTTTCAAACAATAAAACATAAAAATTTAATTCACAACTTTAACAAATTTATGTATAATTCTGTTCGTGTTGTTAAGAGTTGCAGTTTTCTGCAATCTTTTTTATTTGACCGCGCATCTACGCTTTGTTCGATGCCAGTTTGCCCCGGCAGAGTTCTTCGACCGACAAAGACGATTTCAAAACCGTCTTTGTTGATAAAAATCCTGAAAATCAAAATTTGTGGAGGAGATTATGTTTTATAAGTCCAATTTTTTTCGCGCAGCAAGTGCTTTGTGTCTGGTTTTGACGATGACGCTGTTCGCTTTCGGCGATACGATTCGGCTGAAAGACGGCAGCATTATCAAAGGCAAAATCGTCAGTTTCGGCAACGGTAAATTTGTCATTCTGGTCGGCGAAGGAACGCGCCGGCGGCAGTTGAATTATTCGGCGGGCGATGTCGAATCAATCGCGTTCGACGACGATTCGATGCCGACGGCAAACAATAATTCGACTAGAAACACCGAAAATTCAACGATCATAACGGTCGGACAGACCAAACCGAAACCTCCGACGGTGCAAACCGCGCCGCCGAAAATTACCACGCCGCCAACGACGACCGCGCCGGTAACGCCGAAGCCGGTTGAGGTCGGCGTCAAGGTTTTGGCGGACAACACGGCGAACGGCTGGACGAATTCCGGCTGGGTCGTGCGAAAAGGACAAAAAATCAAAATCACCGGCGCGGGACGCATTTCCTTGGGCGGCGGACGCTATGTTACGCCGGGCGGCATCGCGTCATTGCCCGACAAAAATAAATTGATGCCGACCGAAGCGACCGGCGGCTTGATTGCCGTTATCGGCGACAACAACAACAACTTTATTTTCATCGGTGATTCGTATGAATTTACCGCGACGCAGGACGGCGCATTATTTCTAGGCGTGAACGAAGGAAATTTGGACGATAATTCGGGCGTGTTCGATGTAAAAATCGAAATCAATCCCGAACTTGCTTATTAAAATATTTTGATTTCCTTGGCGTTCATTTCGCCATTTGGGGGAATGTTTTCTCCCGCAAAAGCGCAAAGAACGCCATGAAAAAAACTTAAATAATTTTTCGTTTTCAAAATAAGAAGCGACGAGTGATAAATATAAAAATCATTTCTCGCTTCTTTTTCCTTTTTCCTTGAAAAGTTCCAACTAAAAACCGACAATCGGTATCTAACAGACAAAAATCAAGCAAGGAAAACAAGAAACTAATTATGCAATTTATTCCGCCGTCCAAATTTTCAAAATTGCTCGTTTTGCTAATCGCCGTTTTTTTCTCGTTCAGCACGATTTCCCACGCTCAATCGCGCCCGCAGAAAGGCGAACCGCCGCGCGGGGACGGCAAAAAGAACGAACGTCCGAAACCGAAAACCGAAGCCGAAATCAAAGCTGAAGAAGAACGGCGCAAACAACTCGAAGAAGAAAAGAACGCCGTCGAAGACACGGAAGTTTTGAGCATTAAAACCAACGTCGTCAATGTTGACGCGGTGGTTTATAACAAAAAAACCGGACAAATCGTTACCGGCTTGAAAAAGGAAAACTTCGCCGTTTTTGAAAACGGCGTGAAACAGGAAATCTCGAATTTCGCCACGCCCGAAGCCCCGATTACGGTTACTTTAGTGGTTGATTACAGCAAGCTGAGCGCGACCCTCGGCTCAGCCAGCGG
>JAJAYR010000373.1 GCA_026786155.1 Pyrinomonadaceae bacterium | reverse complement strand
TTCCGGCGCTCGTTGGGGCGGTGGGAATAAAAAATAATAGACCCCCCCCCCCCCAAACCGGTCGCCAAGTGAAGAAATTAAAAATTCTTTCACTTCCGCCTGCCGATTCAAACGAGAGTGCCAAACGGAAATTGAAAAGCCTCCGGGCTGACGCTCAATTTCTATTTGGCACTCTATATTTTTTTGTGCCGCGCCATTAAATTCCCGGTTTTTTCTCGCGCCGATTTAAGTTAAAATAATGACTCGCAAATTTTAATATGAAAACTGAAACTCCGGTGCGGAGGCAATATCTCGAAGTCAAAGCCAAACATAAAGATGCGCTTTTGCTTTTTCGGCTGGGCGATTTTTACGAAGCCTTTGACGACGACGCGCGGATTTTGGCGCGTGAACTCGATATTGTTTTGACCTCGCGTTCGATGGGCAAAGCCGCTTCGCGGGTGCCGCTCGCCGGGGTGCCGCATTTCGTTTTGGAAAAACATCTGGCGACGCTGATTTCGCGCGGGCATCGCGTGGCGATTTGCGAACAAACTTCCGCTTTTCCGGTCAAAGGCAGCGACGGAAAAAAATTGATTCAGCGCGAAGTCGTGCGCGTCGTTACCGCCGGAACGATTATCGAACCTTCCCTGCTCGACAGCAAATCGAACAATTATCTGGTCTCGTTTTTCAGCGACGGCAGACGCGCCGGAATCGCTTACGCCGACATCACGACCGGCGATTTTGCCGTTACCGAAGTTGAAAACAGGGACGCGCTGACAGAATTACAGCGACTCGCGCCCGCCGAAATTCTATTGGCGGACACTGCTGAAGATTTTTCCAATCGGGATTTGCCGCAATTCGTTACTAAATTAAATGCCGATTTATTTGCGACCAAAAACGCCCGAAGAACTCTGCTCGATCATTTTCAGACGAAAAATTTGAAGGCTTTCGGTCTGGAAGATTCGCCACTGGCGACTTCGGCGGCGGGCGCGTTGATTGCTTATTTGAAGGATTCGCAATTCGGCGCGGCGAATCAATTAACCCGTTTGACGAGTTACGACAGCCGCGAATTTATGCTGCTCGACGCGCGGACTTTGCGGAGTCTGGAAGTTTTTGAAAGCGGTTCGGGAACAAGTCTTTTATCGGTCATTGACCGGACGAAAACGCCGATGGGCGGCAGACTTTTGCGAAAATGGCTGCGCCAGCCGCTGCTCGACTGCGCGGAAATTTATCGCCGACAGGAACATCTCGCATGGCTCAAGGAAAATAAAAACGAGCGAATTAAATTGTGCGAGACATTATCAGACGTAAAAGATTTGGAACGCCTTTCGACTCGCGCCAAAGCCAACTTTTTATCGGCTTACGAACTGCTGGCGTTCGGGAAAAGTTTGGAATTGATTCCGAAAATTAAGGAAACTTTGCGAGCAGACACGATTCGATTCGGTCAGCTTTTGGCACATCTGCCGGAATGCGTATCAACCGCCAAGTTGATTGAATCGAGTATTTCCGAAGATTTGCCGACGCGCTGCGGCGAACAAACCGGAATTATTCGACAAGGTTTTTCGGAAGAATTGGATAAACTCCGGGCAACTTTGAAAGACGGCAAAAGTTTTCTGGCGGAGATGGAAAAACGCGAACGGACGCGCACCGGAATTAAAAGTCTGCGCGTCGGTTTTAATAAAGTTTTCGGTTATTACATCGAAATTACCAAGCCGAATCTGCATCTCGTTCCCGAAGATTACACGCGCAAACAAACGCTGATTCCGGCGGAAAGATACGTTACGCTCGAACTCAAAGAATACGAGTCGCTGGTCGTTCACGCGCAGGAGCGCGTCGCCGAACTCGAAGCGAGTTTGTTTCGCCGGATTTGTCTTGAGGTCAGCAAAAATCGCGCTGAAATTTTGCTCGCCGCCGCGACGATTGCTTATCTCGATGCGATAGGCAGTTTAGCCGACATCGCCGACGAATTCGATTACGCGCGTCCGACGGTCAATGAAACTTCCCTGCTGCGAATCAAAAACGGTCGCCACGCGGTTTTGGAGAAAATAAGTGGAGAGTTGAGAGTGGAGAGTAAAGAGTCGGGAGAAAATTCGTCCGTCTCTTCACTCTCCACTCTCAACTTCCCACTCTCTACTGATTTCATCGCCAACGACGCGGCACTCGGCGGCAACGGTGCGCCGCAAATCGCTTTGATAACCGGACCAAACGCTTCGGGAAAATCAACTTATCTGCGGCAAATCGCTTTGATAGTTTTACTCGCGCAAATCGGTTCGTTCGTTCCGGCGGACGAAGCGGTCGTCGGAATCTGCGACCGCATTTTTACGCGCATCGGGCTTTATGACCGCATCGGCGCGGGCGAATCAACTTTTATGACGGAAATGATCGAGACCGCCGAAATTCTCCATCACGCCACGCCGCAGAGTTTGATTCTGCTCGACGAACTCGGTCGCGGAACTTCGACATTCGATGGTTTGGCGGTCGCGCGGGCGGTTTTGGAATTTATCCATAATCACCCGAAACTGAAATCGCGGACGCTATTTGCGACGCATTATCACGAACTGGCGGAACTGGCGGAAATTTTGCCGCGGCTGGAAAATTTCTACTTTCTTATCGAAGAAGAAAAAGATAAACTCACATTCAAATATAAAATCGCCAAAGGGACGGCTTTGAAAAGTTACGGCGTTTATGCCGCGCAACTCGCCGGTTTGCCGAAGCCGGTCGTTCATCGGGCGGAAGAACTGCTGCACGAATACGAACAGGAAACGGGCGGCGAGAAAAATTTTAGAAACGGTTTTTCCGAAATCGAAGTGAAATTGGCGGAGATTGACACGGACAATCTTTCGCCGGTCGAGGCTTTGATGAAAATTTACGAACTGAAAAATATGCTCGACGCGGAACGAAAATTTGTCGGCGGTTGGAAAAGAGCCGTCGGTTGAGTTTATCGAAATTTTAATTTACACAAGATTAAGGGGTTTAATTATGAAACTGCTGAGTTTCAGTTACGAAGATTTAACAAATCTCAAGTTAAAGGATTTTTTTCTGCGCCTTTACACCAAAGCGTTTGAAGAAGAAGACGTAACCAGCAACGCCGCGCAGGTGGCTTTTTATTTCGCGTTCGCGCTGTTTCCGCTGCTCCTGTTTCTGCTCACCCTGTTCGGATTCATGCTGGAATCAGCCGACGATTTGCGAGCCGAAATGTTTTTCTACCTGCGTCGGGTAATGCCCGGTTCGGCTTTTGAACTGGTGCAGAATACGCTTCAGGAAGTTAGCGAAAGCAGTTCGGGCGGCAAACTGACGTTCGGAATCCTGGCGGCTTTATGGGCGGCTTCGGCGGGCATTGACAGCACACGCATCGTTCTCAATGGTGTTTATAATCTGCCGGAAACGCGCCCGTATTGGAAAACCAAGCTGATTTCGCTGCTGATGACGCTCGGTTTGGGAATTTTGGTCACGGTCGCGCTCAGCATCGTTTTTTATGGCAGCAAATTCGTCGCGGTGATTTTAAACTCGGTTAATTTGCCGATTCAGTCGCCGTTTATTTTAGGCATTCTGCAATGGGCGATTGTGCTGGTGGTTTTAGCTTCTATTTTCGCGCTGCTTTATAATTTCCTTCCCAATCACAAAACTTTCAAATGGGTTTGGGTTTCGCCCGGAGCGATTCTCAGCATTATTTTGTGGCTTTTGCTGTCGTATGGTTTCGGTCTTTATTTGGATTATTTCAATACCTACGCGAAAACCTACGGCTCGCTCGGCGCGATGATAATCCTGATGCTCTGGCTGTATCTGACGGCTCTGGTAATTCTCATCGGCGGTTCGATAAATGCCGTTTTGCAGGAACTGACCGACCCCGCAACCGCCGAAGCCGGAGCTAACAAAACCGCCGCCAAGGAAATCGTCGAAAACCCGGATAAGCCGATTGAGGAGGCTTCAAAAGAAAAAGATAAAATTTTGGAAAGCGTGTCGGTTGCTGAAACCCGGAACAAAATTCAGACTGGTGAAACTCGTTCGATAGAAAAAATCGCCGCTGCTCCCGAAAAACCGAACGCCGTTCCCGCCGTCGTGAGCGTTCGGAAAATGGAAACGATTTCCGACAAGCCCGCGCTGAATTTATTAGTCGGTTCGGTTTTCGGAGTTTTATTCGGTTTATTTTTCTCAAGAAGAAAGCGCGACGATTAGTTCGATGTCGAAAACTTCTGAAAATATTTTGCCGAATTCACCATTCACGGTCGCCGAATTTTAACCGAATCGGACTGAAATATGTTTTTGCGGATTGCCAAATTTTCACTTTGCCTGCTGGTTTTTTCGCTCTGCTATATTCAGCCGTTCGTTTCCCTGTTTAATTTTCAAATTCCGCCGACCGAGTTTATTTTCCTGCTGACCGCCGCGTTCTGGCTGCTTTCGATTTTCACCGAACAGACGAAATTTCGTTTTCACCGATTTTACTGGCTGCTTTTATTCTACTTTGCCGCGATGCTGATTTCGGCGGTTCTTTCCGACGACTGGCGGACAAGTTTTATCAAACTCGGCGGCGAACTTTATCTTTTGAGTCTGCCTGTTTTGATTTTTAATTTGGTTGAAAGTGCCGAAGAATTAAAACGCTTGATTCAAATTTGGCTGTTCGGAACGGCATTGGCGGTGCTTTTCGGAGTATTCATCGTGCTGCTTTTTTATTGGCACCGGGAACATTGGCTGCTCGATTACACGGTTTATTCGTTCGGCGCGGTGCCGGTCGGAAATTACCCGCGACTGCGTTTGAATTTTCTCACTCCAAGTTTGCTCTGCAATTATTTAAGCGTCAGCTTTTCGCTTCTTTTAATTGCCGCCAGTTTAAATTGGGTGAGAAAAAGCGTCTTGCTAATTTTTTCTTCGCTAATTCTTTTAATCGCCGCGTTCACGATTTCCTCCGGGCTGGGCGGCTTCGCGCTGGTCATCGGTTGGTGGATTTTTTTCAGTTACCGAGATGAGCGCAAATTATTCGCCGTTTTTAGTTTGAGCGGCGGCATTTTGATTGCCTTTCTATTTTGGGCAATGAATTTCGTCGCCTTACAGCCGCATTCGACCGCGCCGTTTTCCTTTAGTTTTTTCGGTTTTGAGTTTTATCCGTCGCCGCGGGTGATGATTTGGCAGGCTTCGCTGCAAACATTTCGAGAAAATTTGTTCTTCGGGCGCGGTGTCGGACAGGATTCGTGTCAGGTTGTTTTCCAAAATACCGACGGCGGATTTTCCACTTTAACCGATGCTCACAATGTTTTTTTAAGCGTCGCGTCGCAGGCAGGCTGCTTTGGACTTTTAGCCATTGTTCTCATCATTTTTTACTTGCTGAAACAAAACTTGGCTGCTGATTTTTCGCGCGATAAATCATCTGTTTTACCGTTCGGTTTGTGGATTGCGTTTGTTTCAGCCTTTGTTTATCAGGGTCTCGTCGGTTCTTTTGAAGATGCCCGACATCTCTGGGTGTTAATCGGTTTGATGCTGTGCGCGAATGATTGGCGAAATGCCGGAAAGGGATTTAGCCCATCGCTCTAAGCAGGGCTTCGCGCATTTCTCCGGCGGTGCGCCAGCGCAGTTCGACTTCTTTGGCAATCGCGGTTTCGATGACGGCGGCGACGCGCAGCGGAATTTCCGGCATTCTTTTGTTGATCGGGACAATCGGTTTTTCAAAAATCGCTTTGACGGTTTCCGAAATACCGGCTCGCGGGCTTAAATCAAGCGCGTGCGCTCCGGTCATTAAACTGTAAGCCGTCATTCCGATGGCGTAAATGTCGGACGGCGGTTTCACTTCCTTGAAATCCCGGACTTGTTCGGGCGGCATATAGGCAATCGTTCCCGCCACGTCGCCGACCATCGTGACACCGCTCATTCCGGTTTGTTTGAAACTTTTCGCCAAGCCGAAATCGGTCAGTTTTGAATTGTAATTCGGATATGAGCCGTCAACCAGAATATTCTGCTCTTTGAGGTCGCGGTGAACGAAGCCTAGATTGTGCGCGAAATCGAGCGCGGCTAAAATCTGCTCGATAATTTTGACGACTTCGCGGTAATCGAGTTTGCCGCCGCGCATCTTGGAGAGTTTGGAAGCGTCCATTCCGCCGACATATTCCGAGACGAGATAAACGATGCCGTTGTGCGTTCCGTGTTCGATGTAGCTGACGATGTGCGGATGGCGCAGGCTGGCGGCGACTTCGATTTCGCGCATAAATCTTTTTAAGGATTGTTCGCTGACGGCGACTTCGGGCAGCAGGGTTTTGATGGCGACGGGGCGACCGTCGGCGGTCGAACGCGCGAGCATCACGCTGCCCATTCCGCCTTGTCCCAAGATTCTTATCATCTGATAATTCGGAATCGGCTGCGGATTTTTCCTTAAGATTTCACGACAATCGTCGCAGACGAAAGTCAGTTTCGCGTCGGGACGCGAGGCTTCGGCTTTGGAAGGAATGCCGCAGTTCAGACACTGAATCGTAATCAGCGACGGCACGGTGTCGGTCATCGGCGATTGATAGTTGTTTTGAGCTTGTTCGTATGCCGATTCAGCCGTCGAAACTTCGACTTCCAGCACGGTTTCGCCGCCCTGAATGCGGTCGCCGTTTTTCAAGTGCGCCGTGTCAGCCTTTAAGCCGTTGACGAAAGTTCCGTTGGTCGAACCCAAATCGCGCAGAAAGCACTGCGGCGGCGCGATTTCGAGCAGACAGTGATGGCGCGAGAAAAAACGGTCTTGCGGCAGACAGAACTGCGCGTCTTCGCTGCGCCCAATCATAAAAGTTTCGTGCTGGTCAAACGTGAAAAACCGTCCGGTTTGCGGACCCGCAATCACGCGCAATGTTACTCGCATTAGTTAGTTAAACTGATTTTACCAAATTTAGCGGCGATGAGCATCAAAAGCGTTTTATTTTAACAAATTTCCTGCCACACCTAAAAAAATTAACATTATCAAACCTAAAAACCCGATGATTCCGAGAACCATTCCGGCGATTGCCATCCCGCGCCCGCCGTATTGCTGCGGGTCGTTGTTCGTGTTTTGATAACCGAGATAGCCCGTTATCATCGCCGCGATGCCGAACGGAAAACCGCCGTAACAGCAAAATAAAACGATGCTGAGAATTCCCAAGACTAAAGAAACAGTCGGTAAAACCTGATCTTGTCCGGGTGCCGTCGTCGCCATCGGATATAAATTTTGATTTTGCTGCGGCTGTAGCGGCTGACTGCCCCACGGCGACGACGGTTCGTTCAGCGACCAATTCGGCTGCGTCGTCCGCCCGCGGTTCATCTGAATCGTCGGCGGCGCGTCGTCTCTGGCTTCGATTAAAACTCCGCCGTCGTTCAGACAGAAGTTCAAATTAGCGTCCGTGTAAGTTTGATTGCAAATCGAGCAACTTTTCATATCCGAATCAAAAGTTTATTTGGTGATTTCCAAATCAGAAAAAGCAATCTGCACGGCGTCGCCCGAATATAATCCGGTAACGCCGCCGCCGTAGCCGTCCGTGTTGCCGACGGTTCGGATGAATTCGCCGTTGATGTAGAAGTTCATCGTTTTGTCCTGGTCGCGGACTTCCAGAAGGTTTTCCTGCGTTCCGTCCTTGATCGCCGCCGAACGAGTCCAGCCGACGACGACGATTTCATCGCCCGGAATGTGGCGCACAACGCGATATTTTTTATTTTCCGAATCAATCAAAAAGGCGTAATCCTGCGTCAACGGAATCGGGTTGCTGTGAATTATCAAGCCGAAGCCGAGACTCGTTTT
Organism: Pyrinomonadaceae bacterium; assembly: GCA_026786155.1. Classification (GTDB taxonomy): domain Bacteria; phylum Acidobacteriota; class Blastocatellia; order Pyrinomonadales; family Pyrinomonadaceae. The sequence goes on along the minus strand of JAJAYR010000373.1, from coordinate 3,774 downwards.
ATCTTCGTTGACGTTTCTGACGGTAACTCTGGTCGTTGCGTTTTCGGTTTTATAAATTGCCTGCGCCGCTAAAACGTAATAATAACCTTTCTTTTTTGAACCCATCAGCAGTTCGTCGCCGCTATATTCGGTCGTTCCCAAATCGGTATCGCCTTTGACCCATTTTGAAATATCGAGTTTTTGAACCGAAGTGCTGCCGGTCGAAGTATTTTTATTTTTACTTCCGTTAGTCGCGTTGTAATTCGATGAATTGGCGATAAAGATTCGATTATTATTGCTGTTGCCGTCATCATATTTTGCCGCGAAAAAAATCAAGCCGACAAAACCGCCGCCGCAAATCAACATCAATCCGCCCAAAACTCCCAACGCCCACAGCCACGTTTTCGACTTTTTCGGCGGCGGCTGCATCGAAAATTGATTCGGCGTGTTCCAGTTTGCTTGCGCTCCAACTTGATTTCCGAACTGCGACGGCGGATTGGTCGGGCGCGGCTGATTGATCATCACCGTCGCCGGAATCGAATTATCGGCGGCGTTCGACTGCATCAAAACCGCGCCGTCATCGAGACAAAAATTCAAATTTTCGTCGCTGTATGTTTTCTGGCATCTCGGACAAATTTTCATTCTATTTACCTGCGTCGGATTAGTGCGAAATGAAACGGATTTTTATTATACGATATTTTATTCGTAAAAAGACAAAGCAAAACAATTTTTAAGTGGACGGATAATTTTATGTTCAACCAAATTACAATCCGATTCCGCAGCGTCCGCAAAACTTAACACTCGGCGGATATTTGCCGCCGCATTTTCGGCAGATTTTTTCGACTTGCGCCGGAACTGCGAACGGCGCGTTCGCTTGGAAATTAACGGCTTGCGTTTTCGCCAAACCTTCCGGCGGCGTGATATTCAGCCCGCAGCGTCCGCAAAATTTGGACATCGGCGGCAGATTAGTCGCACAGCGCGGACACGGGAAACCTTGTTTGCCGTCGCCTTCGCTGATGACTCGAAACGAACGATTGCCGCATTTGCCGCAAAACTTTACGCCTTCGGCGAAACGGGCGTTACAATTGGTGCAGGCGACGATTCCGGGCATCACGCTCGACTGCGCCGCGCCGCTGCTGCCGCTCGACTGCGACGGCGACGGCTGACTGCTCGATGCTTCGCGCAGCGGTTTCAACTGCGCCTGAATAACCTGTTCGTTCGCCTCTTCGCGGACTTCGATGACGCGCTCGTCGTCTTTTTCGCCGACTTTGGAAACGCGCAAAACGTGCTGTCCGGCGGGAACGGTCGTTAAAATCAACTTACCGGAACTGCCGACGCTTCCTTTGCGCTCATCGTTGACATAAACTTCGGCGTTGACCGGCGCGAGAATCACTAATCTTGAAGTTCCGATTGCCGTTTTATCAACCACGTCTTCCGCCGCCGCTTCGAGTTCCGTAATCCATTTGGCAACGGTTGCCGGACGATTTTTCGGGTCAATTTCTAACGCCCGCATTACGACTTTTTCGACATCTTTCGGAATGTCTGAGCGCAAAGTCGAAAGCGGCGGCGGCGTGTGCATAATTTTCTGCATCACCAATTGCATCAAATCGCCGACGAAAGGCGTTCGTCCGCCGAGCATCAAATAAGCAATCGTTACCAGCGCATAGACATCGGCGCGAACGTCCACGCCGAGTTCCGGCTGCATCTGTTCGGGCGACATAAATTCGGGCGTTCCGATAATGCCGCGCGACGACGGCGTGGCGTTTGAATTCGCGTCCGTGACGGTTTGATTGACGATTTTCGCCAAGCCAAAATCGCCGACTTTGATAAAACCGTCGCCGCTTTTGCCTTTGGTCATTATAAAAATGTTCGCGGGCTTCAAATCGCGGTGCAGAATTCCGGCATCGTGCGCGGCTTCCACGCCGTCGGCGATTTGGCGCAAAAGTTTGACGGCGCGACCGACGGGCAAAGTTCCTTCGCGGCGCAAAAGACGGTGCAGCGTTTCGCCTTCGACGTATTCCATCACGAGATAAAAAATGCCTTCCGCCGATTCGCCGAAATCGGTAACGTCCACGACGTTCGGATGCGATACCGAAGCCGCCGACATCGCTTCGCGCTCGAATCGGGCAATCGCTTCGCCTTCCTGCAACTCGTCGCTGTTTAAAATGTCCTGTCGCACGGTTTTGACGGCGACGCGGCGCGTTCCCAAATTTTTATCACGCGCCAGATAAACCTGTCCCATCGCGCCGCGTCCGAGACGTTTTTCAATAAAATAACGATTGGCTAACAACTGCGTTCCGGGCAAACTGGAGCGCGTCGGAGTTTGGTCGTTTGGACAAAAATTTACGTCGTCGGCGTAACACAATTCACATTTCGGGCATTCTTTCATCGCTTTTTATTTTGCAATAAATCCTTTTTTTTCCAAACTTCGGAACGCCGCGACTCGAACTTTTTTGCAAATTCGCAATTTATTGTTATAATCCAAATCGTTAATTCGGGTTGTTAGCTCAGTTGGTAGAGCAACGGACTCTTAATCCGTGGGTCGCAGGTTCGATACCTGCACAACCTACCAAAATAGCAAAAAGAGTAATCCAAGCGATTACTCTTTTTTTATTTGTGTTGCCGATTTATTTTCTTCAAATTTTTCGATTTTACCGTTATTGGTTTCCGCTTGCTCCTTCAAATATGTAAAAATGTATTCACAACTCTTGTAACCACAAAGTCATTGATTTATAAAATTTTAGGAGAGCGATATGAAAGCAGTAAAAATTGCGCTGATGTTTTTTTTGATAATCGGTTTAGCCGCCCCGTTGTGGTGGTATATTTCGGTTGAAAGTCAAAATGAACCGGAACTTTCGGAGAATGAAATTCGGGAAGGCGAAGACCCGGATTTGCCGCCGGGCTTGAAAATCGGCAAAGAAGAATATCTTCGGCTGCGAACCGAGCAGGTTGATAGGCTGCGCGGTTTCGACACCGCGCAACCGGATTCGCGCAGCCGCGCCATCAGGAAAATGGAAGAGAGCGAACGAGAACTCGCCGACCGGCGCGGTTCGGCAAATCAGCCGGACGCGGCGATGTGGCAGCCGCTCGGTCCCGCGCCGATTCCGGTCAACGCCAGCACTTCTTACAGCGGGCGCGTGTCGTCAATTGCCGTTCACCCGACCAATCCGAACATCGTTTATGTCGGCGCGGCGCAGGGCGGTTTGTATCGCTCTCTGAACGGCGGCGCGTCGTGGACACCGCTGATGGACAGCGCACTCAGTCTGGCAATCGGCGCGGTCGTCATTTCGCCGTCCGACCCGACGACGGTTTTCGTCGGCACGGGCGAAGCCGGTTTGTGCGGCAGCGGCTGTTTTATCGGTGTCGGACTTTACCGCATCACGAACGCCGATACGAATCCGGTTTTATCGCCGGTTCTTAATCAGGGAACATCTGGCAATGACGTTTTCAGCGGACGCGCCATCAGCGAAATTATCGTTCATCCGACTAATCCGAATATATTATTTGTCGCCTCGACCAGCGGAGTCGCCGGAATCGGCTCGACCACGACGGGATTTAATTTGCCGGATGCCGGACTTTACCGCACGACCAACGCGCTGGCGGCAACTCCGACGTTTGAAAAACTGGCGATTCAGGGAACAACCGCCGCGAGCCGTTCGGTGATTGATTTGGCGATTGAGCCGGACAATCCGAATCGCCTGGTGGCTGCCGTCATCGGCGGCAGCGGCGACGGCGGCGTTTATCTCTCGACCGACGCGCTGAACGCCGCGCCGACTTTTACGCGCACTTTAACGA
>JAJAYR010000372.1 GCA_026786155.1 Pyrinomonadaceae bacterium | reverse complement strand
TGATAAGCCTCTCTGCCTTCCCATTCAACTCTGAAGTCTCCGTTGGGTAGATTTTCGACGATACGAAGCGATTGGTATGCTTGTCGGGCGTGCCGTATCGAGTCGGTTGCCCAAACGGTTGCCCAATCTTCCGGCGGCAATCCGTCCAAATCGCTTGCCGGTTCGTCCGCCTCCGCCGCATCAGCCGCGTCAAGAGACTTGGATTTTACCCGGTCAACCAGTTTTTGAATAAACCGCTTTTTAAGTTCCGGGCTGACATCCGCATCGGTGTTGTCAAAATCCGATTCTCCGGCGGCGGTCGGTTCATCGGCTTGCGGTTCGTCGGCTTCATCTTCGGGTAAAAGTCTGCTGTCCCAAAATGAGTGCAGTGAGCCGGCGTTTGGAAGTTTAATTCTGTTTCCGCCGCGGTCATGGTCTAAATTATTTTCGGTGATAAATTCCGGGTCGAAAACCAAACGCGCCGGATTGCTTGATTCGTCCAAATAGCCGCAGCCGACGTGAATCGGCTGATGAACGTCGCCGACCAGATGCGTCAGCCACCGCAAAGCGTTAAGTTCGGAAAATCTATCCGACTCGCCTTTCAAGACCAAAACACAATGTCTAATCATCTGAACAACGTCATCGCTGCGTGTAAATTGCGGATATTCTTCGCGGCTGTAACCGCTCACGCCGTGCGGAAGATTAACATAATGCCACGTTCCGCGCGTTCGGTTGCGATTATCCGCTAAAAAAGCGGTTGTTTCGGGATCGGGATTCGGGATTGCACCACGCAAACGGTCAGCCCAACCCGCGATGTCTTCCAAACCGATTTTGTTAATCGGCGCGAGAATGCGCTCAACTTCCGTTCTGGCACGATTTGAAAGAAACGCCATTGCCGCGCCACCAATCAGTTCGTGCCGCGAAATTCCCCAAAACTCCACACCGAACAAAGTTCCGTCTGGCATAGTCAATTCGCCATCGTCAACCGATACATCATTTTCCACTTCCGTCGTATTATTTTCCATTTTATTTCTCCTTAAAATTAAATTTTCGTCAGTTTCTCCAATTTTTTGATTAAATTCTCCAATTCCTTTAAATATTCATCTTTCTTCTCATCGGAGCCGTAACTGAAAAGCGTTCCGTAAAGCGATAAATTTGACGATAAGTGATTGATGTTGCGTAAATTCTGCGGGGCGGGGGCGATTGCCGCCGGATTCTTGAAGAAATACAGATAAGCCCACAATTCATTTCGCGCTTGGTCCTTGATGGCTGTGCGCCGCAATTCTCCCGTAAAAGTCGCACTGCCTATTTGAATGTTTATCGAACTTAATCCGAACGGGCTTTTCGCCAATTCTTTCTGCCACGAACGACGATTTTTTTCTCTTGCTTTTTCGACGTTTTTCGGGTTGTCCAAGCCGATTTCGCCTGGCAATAAGAGCAAATTCAAAAAGGCGACGTTAGCCGACAAAATGCCGCGTTTCGGATGTGTCAAAGCCGCAAAATCCGCCGACATCAGCAAATTTTCGACGATTCGCAACAAGCGTTTTGCCAAATCTTCTATTTTGAAATTTATTTGTGTTTTCGCATTTTTTCGATGAAATAATAATTGCTCGGCTTCGATGCGTATTTTATCCGCGCATTCAGTTGCCGAAATTGACGGCTCAACCGTTTCGATATTTTTTTGCCTCGTTGCTCCAAAACTGCTCTGAATTGCGGTCTGCGCGATAAAAGCGGTTTCGGGTTTTATTTCCCCGTCGAAGTTGAAAGACTCTTGACCCGAAGCCCAAAATCCGGCGACATCGGATTCGACTCTCGACAAAGGCAAACCGCAAGTTTCGCTAATCTCTGCGGGATTGATACCTCCTAATACGTCGTTCATTTTTTGAGTGGAATCAAAAATAACTTGTTCCGGCATTTCATCTATTTCGCCGGTGTCCATCAATTCGACAACAAATTGTTTCAGTAGTGAGTCGAGCAAATTTGTCTGTTCGTCAGTTTCTTGAATAATTCCCGAAACCGGAAAAACCGGAGATGTCGCCGGAGCATTGAGCGGAGTAATGGGCAGAGAAAAAAATTTGGCGGCTGTCGGTTTCACTTTCAGCAGACTCGTTTTCTGTTCGGAAAAAATCTTTTCCGGCATTTCTCCGAATTGCGGCAGACGGTCGAGCTTGCGCCAGGCAGTCCAGGGCGAATCGTTCAATAAATTATCCAAAAGACAATCGGTCAAACTGCCGAACGGAATTGTGTCGGCAAATTTCGTCGAGTGGCGGTGAACTCGATTGACTCCCAACCACAATAAAGGTGGAAACGCGAAAGGTTTAACCGGCGGTTCGTTTTCCTGAAGCGACAAAGCCAGCACGTCCGGGTGTTCGCCGATTCGATTTTGCAAAAAATTCAAGACTTTACCGAACAAACGGTCAATCTCCTCACGGCTATTAAAATCGGTTTTACTGCTCATGCCGATATTTATTGTTTCCTCTTTTGCCAGCAACAAGGCGTAACCCGCGACAATTCCGAGCCACGGATTCTCGAATTTTACTTCCAATAGACGCTCCATTGTTTCGCTCATCGCAATTTGGCGATGGCTTGTTCCGTAGTTGAGGCTTGAAAAAACCGCTTCGGCGGCGATTGCCGTTTCGTCTTCCGCCTCGAAACCGCGTCCGCGGTAAGCCATATTTAAGGTTAAAGTGCGCGGTGTCGGGTATTTTTCAGAAACTAAAAAAAGCTGTGTTTCCTGATTTTGGCAAAGGTAAATCGGCTGATGACGAATGCGCACACCGCGTCTGCCGCGCCGTAAAATGTAGCCGCCCGACGGCAAGTCGGCGTTAAATGCCAACCAACCGCTCGCCCGGTCTATTTCTACACCGTCGCTAAAATCCGTTACTAATCTTCCTTCCGCGTCCAGCAACATCAAACCTTCGGAAAAATTTTCATATTTTTTCGGTTGAAGCGTCCGCACAAATATAAATAACCGACTGTCGCCGCCCGGGGAATTCTGCCATGTAATTTGGCGACTCCAATGCTGTGCCGGATCAGTATGCCATTCGTGTTTGGTTTTGGTTCCCTCAAGCGGCGCGGAAGCGGTAATTTTCAAATTCTGCCAAGCCTCCGGTTGCGAAGTTAGCGTTACGCGGTCGGAACGCACGGGAATCCATTCGCTCTCGGTTTTGCCGTCGAGCGTTACTTCGACTTGATAAGTCCCCTTCGGCAAAGGAGTTTCCGAAACATTCGTATTTTGAACGGTGCTTTTAACTGCGCCGACCGATTGCACGGGTTCAAGTCGGTGATTGTAAATCTGCACCTGCGCCGCCCAGTGCGGAACTTCAACTCTCAAAAGTCCTTCATCGGACTGTTTGAGTTGTTCTTTTTCCGAATCATTAGGGGCGTGGAAATTGAAATTCATGTGTATCTCCTTCTACTTTACCCAGATTTAGAATCACTTCCATTTCTGTAACGCTGTGTTTGACTGAATACGGAACGGCTGTTTTCAGCAAAGGAATCACCCAGGGCGTTTGATTCTTCGTTGCCTGTGCCGCCGTTTTTTGTTCAACAACGTCGCCTTCTCCGTTAATCACAATCAAATCTCCGTCGAGAGCGTCGGGAGCAATAATCCGCACTTGAATTTTTTTAGTCACTCTGGCAAATATAATTTCTCTGTTCGGCAAATCACGAATCTCGGCTTCTTGCCTTTTTTCGTCTTTGGTCTTTAAATCCTGAGCTAATTCTTTAACGCGCTTATTGACATAATTTCGTAATGAAAAAGCGGTGATATTTCCGCGTCCGTCAGCGGCGCGGGGTTCGCCTTTGAAGGCTTCTAAAACAGCACGTGTCAACAATCCGCGTCGCTTGTTGAGTTTGTCATCAAACTTAGCAAAGGACTTTTCGCCAAACGGAGTTGCCAAAATAATAAAATCTTCGACGGGCGGGACAGCCATCGGTTGTTCCGTTTCCAACAACGGCTGAAAACCGCGAGTCGAAACCGTCGAATATCCGGCATCGCGGCAACAATCCAAAATAAATATCACTTCATCGAACAGATAATGTTTTCTAAAAAATTCGCGGCACGGAAACAAACCGAGATTATTCATAAAAGCCGGTTCCGCCGCATTAGCCATCAACATTCCGACATCCATCGCCTTCGGACCGAAACCGTGTCCCGCGAAATAGAAATACAATCTGCGCCCGATTTTCGGTTGCGGGCTTGTCCCATTGCCGATTTCGATTTCCTGCAATTTTTGAATAATGTCATCCTGCACCGGTTTCGCCTGAGTCGGATGCGACCAAGGGGTTTCGGGTGATTTAACTTCTTTAACTTCGTTAACACTCAAACCGCCGCCATTCGCATCCAACAGCCATTCAATAAAATCAGCCGCATCCGACTGAGCCGCGGACAGTGCGGGCAGTTTTGAGTAAGCATTGATACCAATTACAATCGCGTAATCCTTTTCTTCCGGTGGCATTTGTTTTTTCTCCTGAAAATTCGGATTTTTCAGTCCAACCTGATGCTGACTGTGTTTGTTCTGCCGTAAGTCAGCACCGGATAAGTTTGGCTGCTGTGTAAATCTCCCTTTCCTTTTTCGCCGTCGCCGTCAATATCAATCCAAACCCGCACCGAATAATCGTGCGTCGGATTTATGTTGAATCTTTCCGAAACGGACAGCGTAAAATCAATAATCGTTTCCTCCGGGCTGTTTGCCAGAGGATGTGAAATCTCCGTTAAAGTAGTTTCAACTAAAACTTCCGAATACGAGTCGGCGCGGCTAATATCTTCCAGATAAATATGCGCCGTCGCTCCGATAAATCGTGCCGCTTTTGCCGAAATAATTATTTTCCCGATAATCAGCGCGGGAACATTTGTTTCTGTTTTTTGCGGCACAATTTATTCATTCGGCTAAACATTTCCGTCTGTTGCTTCAACACTCGCCCAATTTAAATTCGGATACATTTGATACATTTGCTTGATGGCAAAAATATCGCCTTTACTCAAGCCGTCTCGTTGACCGATGGCTTGACCGGTTTGTTTGATAACGATTGTCGGCAGATTTTTGTCTTTGCTGAATGCGTTTGCCGGATAGTGCATAATTGAATTGTAATCGTAATCGCCCCAATCCTGTCCGTCCTGAATATGTTGCTGGAACTGCGACTCTTTACCCTGCCTGATGTTTTCGGTAACTATCGTAATGAAATCATCGCGGTCAGAACGGCTCTGCTCGTGCCAGAGTCCGAGCGCGTGTCCGATTTCGTGGATTGCCGCGCCTAAACCGCATCCGGTTCCAAGCGAAATAACCTGTTTTCCGCCGCGTCGTCCGACCTGCGACCAGCACCCGACCTGACATTCAAAGGAAACGTAGTCGGTTTCGTTTGTTCGTTCCACCAATCTGATAGGTGTTTTGCTCTCCCAATGAGCAATCGCCGCTCTGACGCGCGGAATTAAAGATTCGCAAGCGATGATGTAAGGAACGACACCGTTTTCCCAACGGAAATTATCGCCTTTGATTCCCGTGCCTCTCGTTTCGTCAGCTTGCCGGATTTCCTCAATCGTTCCCATCATAATATCGCCTTCAAAAAATGCTAAACCGTCAATTTCCGTGAATACGGCTTTTTTCGGAGGATTAACGATACCGCCAAATCGTTTGACCTGAATCCTCAAGGTTATCTCGGTTTCATCATCGCCGGCGCGAAACATTTCTGCCGGCAAATCCATATTTTGATTGTCTGTCGTTACCGCTTCAGGCTGATTGTTTATTTCATCTTGCTGATTTTCCATATTTTTCCTCCTAAACTTTATTACTTGAAATCAAAATTTTTAGAGTTCATCATCTACTGTCTCAGCCCGCAACTGGAGCAACATTGCGTTGCGCGAGATTGTTATCGAATGGAATAAGCTGCCAATCGGCTGTCGAACCGTTCGCGCACGGGTAAAAGGTTCGGCGATCAATGTTGCTGAAATCGCCGTCGGCACTGACTTCCATAAAAATCGTTTCCCGTCCGACAAAACGCGGAGTCCATCTGAAAGGTCCGACGACGACGCTCGCGCCGGGCGCAATGCCGCCTGCAAGGGCAATCTGCGGTGTGTTCATCGCCGTCCAATCATTAGGATAGGAAAGACCGACAGCCGGATTTGCTGAATAACCGCGCACGACGACGTTGTTAGCTTGCAGACTTCCGCGATTACGCACCCGCACGAATGCGAAATTTGTTTGCCCGACAACCGGCGTTTCGTGAACGCCGCCCGCGCCTGCCGAAAGTTGATTCCAAACATTGGCGGTTTCCGGAAAAACAGGCAGAAACCCGTATTCCCCGTTTCGTCCGTCGTCAACATAAACATCAACATTCGGCGGCACTCCCGGCGTTGTAACCGGACGAGGCGCACCCGGCGGCTGATATAATCCTTGTTTTTCAAAACTCCAACGAATGACTTTATGCAGCGCACCACCCAGATAGCCTTCAAAATTAGCCGTTCCGATGTCGGCGTTCATCAAGGCGGTAGCGAAGATTTCGGGGCGCGGAGTGTTCGTTACCGGATTTGTCGCCAGTGAGCCGATTGCTCTGAAAATGAGATAAACCGCAAGGCGGGCAGCCCGTTTTCTCTGATTTAAGTTTTCCGAATCGCCGCCGATTGAGCGATATAATCTGAAAAGTGTGGTTGAAAGAATTTGTTCGGCTAAATAACCCGCCGGGTCAACTCCGTTCCACACAAACGGTCTATAATTTGCGCCGTCCCAACCCCAGCCGCCGGCGACGCTGCGCCCGTGATTTCGATTCGGTATGACCCACGGAAAGGTTTCAAACCGCCGCACGGGGTCGTTTCTCAAAGCCGATTCCGGGTCCATTAAAATCGCCGCCAAGCTATCGCCCGCGCTATGCGCGAATCCGAAATTCGGTGAGTGAACGCTGTCCCAAAGTAATGTGTGTCCGAACTCGTGCAAAACAACGCGCACATCCGCCGCGATGCTGCAGGCGGGAAACGGCGTTCCGGCAAGTCCGAACAGAAAACCGTCCGATCCTCTGCCGGTTACGTTTCCGGGAGCCTGGGCGTTCCTTCGGTCGCCTAAAGCGTGCGGGTCAACCGGCACGGGAAAGCTCGTGCCGTCGAAGTAGTTCGAAACATTAAAGCCCATACCCTGCATCAGCCGAAAAAGCCAATCGCAATGATGATAAGCGTTAACCGCCGCGAATTCTCTGGATTTCGCATCGTAGGCAAAATTTGCCGGAGGATTCGGCTGTGTCGGCAGAGAAATCGGCGGGCTATTATTTTCAACCAATTTTACAAACTGTCCGGCGAGAGTTTGCGGGTTGCCATTCGTTAATCCGTCAAGCGTGGTATTTTGCCGAAACGGATTGAGAAGAGCATCGGCGACAAGCGGCGTAACAGTGTTTGCGGCTCCGGCTGTAACCGGATCAGTCCGAAAAATCATTCCCGTGGCGTGAGCGATGAATGCCCGCAGATATAACACCGCTCCGGTATTCACTTCGATAAATGTGCGCCAGTTCACCTGCCCGAAACCCTCGACCGGAAGCGTAAATAAAACTTCCGTTACCTGATAATGTTGTTCCGGCGTAATCGAGTCCGGCACGGGCGGCAGAGGCAGAGGCGGCGGTGCGGCTTGAAGGGCTTCCTCACTTTCCAGCATTGCCGCCGGGTCAATCCGAAAATCCGGTTCGTATCGGTAAATCAACCGGCTTGTTTCATTTATCGTGATTGTTTCGTCATCGTTGTCTAAGCCCAAAAGTTTTTGCAGAAGCGTGGGCGTAATTTGTTCGGGAAGATACGGCGAATCAACTAAATTCTGTTCGGGCGGAAGTGTTATATCCTGATGAACCGAACTTTGCGATGCTGTTACGCGCATCGGTTGCGGCTGGATTGTAACGCTGACACCGGCTTCCCAAACCGGCAAATTATTATACGTTTGCTGATAAGAAACGGTCGTCGTTCCCATCATTTCCTTTTCTTCTGCGAGTTTCAATTTATCACCCGTTTCACTGCTCTCTCCGGTGTCGAATTCGGTCGGCGAGTCAAAATTTTGACCGCCTGCGCTGTCCGGCAACATACTTTCGTTGATGTCGTAGACCGGAGCAACCACGCGGAGGTATTGTTCGGCGAGTCCTTGCGCCGAATCTGTTGAAGGAAACGAATCGTCTCCGGCTGCGTCTTCAGGCATACCCAAATCTGCCGGACTCGCTGCGATGAACGGTTGCTGAAAATGGTCTAGAAGCTGAACATTTCCCTGTTCGTCCCGTTCAAGACGAACATTATCGGAATCTAACTCGAAATTCATAGTTTTACCTCACTTTTTTTGCGATAAGACGCATAT
>JAJAYR010000371.1 GCA_026786155.1 Pyrinomonadaceae bacterium | reverse complement strand
GAGAAATTCTCACGCACGACAATCATTTTGAGCAGGAAGGATTTACTGTTTTATTGTAAATCGGCACGAAGAAATTACGGGCTTTGTGAAAGCGAAGTTTGTAGTTGTCCGCAAATGCCAATTTCCCTTGAAACTATTGTAAAAACATAACTTTTGAGCTAGTCTAAAGATATGAATTCACTTGAATTTACAGCGAAAATCGAACACGGCGTGATTCATTTGCCGAAAGAGTTTGAAGATTATGAAAATGCGGTCGCGCGTGTGACGGTGACGCTTGAAACGGCTGAGAATGAAAAGGCGAAAAAGGACAAGTTGTTTGCCGTGCTTGAAAAGATGCAGCAGGCAAATATGTTTCAGGATATAGAAAATCCGGTAGAATGGCAGAAAAAGTTAAGAGATGAATGGGAATAAATCTATCCTCGACAGCAATTTGATAATGTTTCTTTCCAAAGGGAAAATTGACCTCGCCAAACTGCGCTTAAAATATAGCAAGTTTTACGTTTTAATCATCACTTATATGGAAGTCTATGCGTATGAGTTCACCGTCCAAGCGGAAAAAGATTTGATTGACGCATTTTTCGGGAGCGTTGAAATTATCGAAATCAACCGCGAAATCGCCGATCAAGCGATCATTTACCGCAAAAATAAATCCAAAAAGATAAAACTTCCCGACGCGATTATTCTCGCCTCAGCCAAATACGTCAGCGCAGATTTGTTGACCGACGATTGGGACGATTTTCAAAATATAGATTCGACCGTTACGGTTGAAGATATTGAAGATTTGAAGATTTGAAAAGTCTTTGATCTGCACGGTTATTTTGAACCATGTAAATGTTTGTGTAGGTTTGGCTTTGTGCAATAATAAAACTGTTATGACACAAAAAATATCAGAACGAATTACGGTTAATCCGAAGCAATGCGGCGGTCGTCCGGGTGTTCGCGGGATGCGGATTCGGGTGACGGATGTGTTGGATTTGTATGCGGCTGGTTTGACTTCGGAGCAGATTCTCGAAGAAATGCCCGATCTCGAACTTGAAGATTTGCAGGCTTGTTTGCAATATGCTTCGCGTAAATTGAATCACGCGGTTTTGGTTGCCGTATGACGATTTGGGTTGATGCCCAACTTTCGCCGGCAATTGCTTTTTGGATTGAGAGCAATTTTGATGTAATAGCCTTTGCGTTGCGCGATTTGGGTTTGCGCGATGCCGAAGACGAAGAAATCTTTAATGCCGCCGAAAAAGCTGATGCTTGTAATGACAAAAGACAGCGATTTTGTTTCACTCCTCGACAGATTCGGCGCACCACCGAAAATTATTTGGCTGACTTGCGGCAATACTTCAAACGCTAATCTCAAAATTATTCTGTCGAAGACTCTTCAGAGCGCAATTGATTTACTGGACAGCGGCGAAGAAATTGTGGAAATCCAATAAACTAAAGCCGGAAATGATGAAAGGCATCGAACGAATTTTCGACCCGAACGGCACTTTGAATCCGGGCAAAATGTTTGTGGAAGTTCTTTCAAGCATTTTTGCAGGTGAAAGAAAACAAAAGACTTTCCAACTTTTGATTGGAAAGTCTTTTGTTTTCTTTCATGGTCGGGGCGAGAGGATTCGAACCTCCGACCTCACGGTCCCGAACCGTGCGCGCTACCAGACTGCGCTACGCCCCGCTAAACTCAAGTTACAGATTTTATGTTACGGGTGCCGCGAAGTCAAACGGCTTTTACATTTCCGTTTCGCTAATCATCTCGGCTTTTAAATTTTTCCGTTCGCGCCGCGCTTTTAGGTATTCGACAATCATCGGAATAATCGAAAGCAGGACGACGACGACGACGACTTTATCAATATGGTTTTCGAGTTTGAAACCTTCGATGCCAAACAAATTCTGCACGGCAGTCTCGACCAGACCGCCGAGAAAATATCCGGCAAAAAGCATACTTGTTATCCACAAAAATCCGCCGAAGATATTGTAAACGAGAAAACTTTTATAAGTCATATTAGCCGCGCCCGCGACAATCGGCGCAAACGTGCGAACAATCGGGACGAAACGGGCGATGATAATGGTTTTACCTCCGTATTTTTCATAAAAAGCATGGGCTTTTTCCAGGTGTTTCGGATTAAAAAATCTCGATTTGGGACGGCTGAAAAGTGCTTTGCCCATTTTCTTGCCTGAGTAATAACCGACCGCGTCGCCGACGACTGCCGCGATGAAAAGCGTTATCCACATTACCCACAAATTTAATTTTCCCGCCGCCGCAAAAAGTCCGGCGACGACCAGCAGGGAATCGCCGGGCAGAAAGAATCCGATTGCCAAACCCGTTTCGGCAAAGATAATGAAAAACAAGCCGAAATAAACATAAACGCCGAGCCATTCGAGCAAAGTGTCAATGATAACTTTTGGGTTGAGATAATGTAGTAAATCCGTAATTAATTCCATAAATTGAAACGGCTTGACCGAAAAATTGAGCCAAGCCGGAGATTATCGTATCAAAAAATTATTTTTATCTGAAATTTAAAACTTGAAATTTGAAATCGGGTGTTAGTTTTCGTCGTCAAAATCCATCGGAATGCGCGTCGCAAGCATTCGCTGACCGAACATTAAACCAGCCCACAACACGAGTGAAACGCCGCCCATCGTCCAGCCGAGATTCGTCAACAGTTCGTCGAAAATCAAACCGATAACGATCAACGGGAAACTGAAAAACGCGATTTTCAAGCACGTTTTTTTCGATTTTTCCAAACCTCCGAGCAGACTGACGCGGCTGATTTCCATTTCCATATAATCTTCGTCCGAATGAAGACGCGAAAAATAATCGTTCTCGTTCTGCGTCCAACGCCGCAGCGCGGAAGTTTCCGCCAGACTGTTGGCGTTGGTAAAATGAAGAATGACATAGCCGATTTTGCCTTCGCGCAGCGCGATTTCTGCCAAACCGCGAGCGGCGCGAAAATTCGTTTTCGCCGTTTCAAAAGCCTTGTTGAAAGCGACGGAAGCGCGTCGCCAATCGCCGTATTGAAAATAAGTTTCGCCCAAACGCGCCAGCAATTCGCCGTCGGTGTCGGCGCGTTTTTCCGCCAACCGAAGCGCGGCAAACGATTTTCTTTTGAGCCGTTCGCTTTTCTCGGAACTCGCCAACGAATGCAGACAGCGGGCGAAATCGAAAATCAGCCGTGCGTCCTGCGGATTTAGCACGAGCGCCCGGCGAAAGGCTTCGAGTCCCTGCAAAAGATAGCCCGACAAACGCAGTTCATTGCCCAAAATATGCAGATAATCGGCTTTTTCCGCTTCTGCTTCGGCGTTCTGATTCGATTTCGGGCGAAATTTATCGGTTTTTTGAAGTTTGTTGAAGGAACTTTCGAGAACGTCCGCCGACGGAATATGAGCGAACGCCGCTTTCATCAAAGTTTCCTTCGGTTCAGCCAGATAATCGCGCAGTTCGATGGAGCGATTGTCGAGCGCGTTTTCCGATACGAGCGGCAAAATGCGGTGAATCATCCGGCGATAATCTTCGCCGCCGGAAGCGAACGCGAATTTCAATCCCTTGCCTTGCAGCGAAGTTCGATAGCGGTAAAAGACGTTGCCGCCGCGCTTTAAAGCGCGAAGTGCCTGCGATTCGACTTGTTCGACATCATTGATTCGCAGACGATACTTCGTCGAATTAAAACGCGCCCAAAAGCCCGGCAAAATTCCGGTGCGCGTCAGCCGTTTGCCGTCGAAAACGATGCGGTCGTTCCACGCCAGAATCGGGAAAATAATCCAACTCGCCGCGAAAAGCGCGAACGCGATGTAATCTTTTTCGAGGTAAACCAAAAATCCGGTTAAAAAGGTGATGAGAAATAAGACGATGAAATAGTTGTTCGGCGAAACCCGAATGCTGATGAGTCGTTCGGCGGATGTCGCCGCCTTGATTACAGACGCTTCCGCCGGTTTTGCCGGAATACTATCGCTCACTCTTCTTAGTCCTTAGTCCTTTGTCCTTAGTCCTTAGTCCTTTGTCCTTTGTCAGTTGAATCGGCGAATAACTCGTTTTCGCTCAACTAACTAATTCTACTTTGTCAGATTAAAAATTCGCCGCCGATGTTCGCCGATAAACGCCGATTTTTTTCCTGATTTTCAGAATTTCAACTGATTTATCGGCGGCATCGGCGTTAATCGGCGGCTAAAATTCTTCTTTCTTAAAGTTTTATCTTAATCTGACAAAGTAGAACTAAGGACTAAGGACAAAATAATTACATTCCGAGCGGCATTCCGCCGAGCGGCGGCGTTTCGGGTTCGACGATTTCTTTGGCGCGTTCGGGATTTATTTGTTCGAGTTTGTCTTTGGCTTCACGCGCGGTTTGCGACATCGGAACGGGTTTGTCCTCCGCGTCTTTGGCTTCGCTGGCGGCTTTGGCGATGTTGTAATAGAGGTCAGCGGCTTCGGTCGTTTTGCCCTGTTTTTGGTAAATCTGCGCCAACTCGAAATTAATGGAATCTTTCGACAAAATCGGATTGGCAAGTGCGGCGAGTTCCTGATAAAGCGCGGCGGCTTCGTCAAATTTACCGTCGCCCGCGTTCGCCTGCGCCAGCGCGAATTTGGAAAGCGTGCCGACTTCGCCGCTCGATTTTGCTAAATCGGTCAACGCCAGAATTCCGGCGTTGCGGTCGAGTTTCAAACGATTGACGGCGGCGAAATACTGCGCTTTTTCTTTGACCGGATTGTCGTATTTATCGGCGACGGCTTGGAATTCGGCGACGGCGGCTTCGGAACGCGCTTTTTCAGTGGAAAAGGTTTTCGCCGATAAATTGGTCGGGTCGGGCGATTCGGTTACTTGCGCCTGCGAAGTTTCAATCGCTCTGCCCAGAGCGGTTTGCGCTTCGGCGTTAGAACGACGATTCCACGCGGTGAAAATTCCAATCAAAACGGCTAAAACGGCGAGTGCCGCGATGCCGTAAAGAATCGTTTTGCCTTTGCCGTCAAATTGTCTGCCGAAATTTTCGACTTTTTGGCTGACATTTGATTGAAATTCGTCCTGATAAACCGTTTTCGGTTTGGTGTCCGGTGCCGGTGCTTGAAATTGCTGCGCGACTGTTCGTTTTTTTCTGGTTGCCATTTTAATTACTGCAATCTATATTTGTTCGCCCGTTGTATAATCGAAATTAAGTTTTTCTTGATTTTTTTGCGAAACTGTAAATTTATCGTAAAACACGGCGAACGGCAAGTAAAGATGGACGGGCGAAAGTGAGAAACATTTGGGGTTTCAACTTTTTACTTCGGAATAGATAATAGATGACAGATGATAACTGATAGATTGTTTTCAGGTTTAGCTCTCATCTGTCATCTATTAGCTTTCAGCTATTCCGAAATTTTCTCCGGCAGCGTAAATTGTGAAACAAAGCAAAAACTAAAGTCAAAAGACGAAAATGAAAATAAATTATTTTTCCGGGAACAATTTCAAAAAATCGGTGTCTAACAAAACAGTTCGCCGAAAAACGCGGATGAGCGACTTGAAAATCTTGCCCGTCAAGGAAGGAAAAAGGTAGAAGATGTTCTTCGGAAAGTCAATGACATTTGACGAGGAAGAATTAGGAACGGTCGCTCTGGCGGCGCGGGCTTCCGTTCGTTCGGCGGTAGAAAGCGAGTTCATTGAAAGATTGAAAACGGGCGACGCGCAGGCGTTCGATACTTTGGTTGTGCGATTTTCCGGCGATATTTACGCGCTGCTTTTTCGCCTGACGCAGGACGCGGAAGAAGCGGCGGATTTGACGCAGGAAACTTTTTTGAGCGCGTTGAAAGCCGTCAAAAAATTTCGCGGTGAAGCCGATTTGAAAACGTGGCTTTACCGGATTGCCGTCAACGAATCGCGTAATCGTTTCCGCTGGTGGAAACGCCGTTTTCGCAGCCAAACCGATTCGCTCGACGCGCCTATCGGGACGAGCGACAAGCCTTTGAGCGAAACGATGGCGAGCAATTTCGCCAATCCTGAAGAAACGATTCTTCAGCGCGAACGCGAAAAACATTTGACGAAAGCGTTAAAAGAACTACCCGAAATCTTCCGCGAAGCCGTCGTGTTATGCGACATCGAAGGCTTGAGCTACGAAGAAATTGCGACGGCGTTGGAAGTCAACATCGGCACTATCAAATCGCGCATCGCCCGCGGACGCGAAGAATTGCGGAAGCAGTTGAACGGATTTTGATGTTTGAAATTTATAATTAGTCCTTTGTCCTTTGCCGGTTTGTCGAAAACGAATAACTTGTTTTAAGTTTAACTAGCAAAGGACAAAGGACTAATGACCACCAAGAGTGAATGATTGACTCGCCCCGGTTTCACTAAATTAAACCAGAAATCGGTGCCAACCAAGCGGTCAAAGGGTGAACGAAGAGTTCGGAGCGGGAATTTTGAAAAGTAATCAAACGAATTTGCGGTTTTATTTGAAAACAGACCAACAACAACCGATAAGCCGTAAATTTAACGATTGCGATTCAAACCCAAAATCGAACAAAGCGTTGTTTTCCGAAAGGAAAACAGCCGGGGTCAGTGAGTCATTTACTCGTTTTAGTTCTTTGTCCTTCGTCATTTGTCCTTTGTTAGTTGAATGTATGGCGAAAGTTTTGTTTTTACTCAACTATGCGAAGGACAAATGACAAAGGACAAATGACAAACAATGAAATGTGAAAATTTACAATTTAATCTGCCGATTTATCTCGATGATATTTTGAATGAAGCGGAACGCGCCGTTGTCGAAAATCATCTGGTGCAGTGTCCCGTTTGTCGGCAAAAGTTGGCGGATTTTCAAATGCTGCGAAATGGTTTGCGCGTTTTGCCGCGTCCGGCTTTTTCGGGCAAACGGTTAACGGCGATGCGAAATCGCGTCGCGCGGGAAGCGGAATTCAAACAGGGAAAATTTGCCTCGCCTTTTTCCGAAGAATGGCGCGAATGGATGCAAATGCGGCTGATGCCTTACACAGTCGGCACGGCGGCATCACTTTTATTTACGATAACTTTGCTGTGGACTTTGCTTTCCGCCGCTTATATTCCCGAAAAAACGGTCGAATTGGCGAAAAATGAAACGCCTCTGAAATCAACGGTTTTATTGACGAATTCCAATTCAAACGATTTTGTGAGCAGTTTCGCGGGCGATTTGGAATTGAATCCGGCGAGTTTCGCCGCCACCCGGTATTCGGTGTCGGGCGCATCGCCGTCGCTCAATCCGCAGGGCGCGTTGGTCGCGCTGACCAAATCAATCGTGCGCGGAAAAATGAAAGATGATGAAGTCGTCATCGTCGCGGACGTTTTCGGCGACGGTCTGGCGCAAATCGCCGAAATCGTCGAGCCTTCGAGCGATGTCCAAGCCGTCCGCGAACTCGAACGCGCTTTGAAAAATGACCCGCGCTACGCCGCGCCGTTCGTTCCCGCCAATCTCGACGGGCGTTCAAATATGGTGCGCGTTATTTTCAAAATCAATCGCGTTGACATTCAAACTCATACCAAAACAAAAGCCGGACAATCTCGTCTCCGATAAACTCAAATTTTCCTCACCTCATTTATACACGAATCAAAAGTCGAAAACGCAGAAATTTATTTAGATTCCTTCCTTGGCGTGCTT
>JAJAYR010000370.1 GCA_026786155.1 Pyrinomonadaceae bacterium | reverse complement strand
GCGATAATGACTTCGATTTCCGTTGCTTTGCCGTTCATAATTGTTCCGATTGGCGGTTCGACGAGAATTTTACCAACCGAAAATTCGCGATTTTCAATACTGTTGACGGCATCTTCGACAACCTTCGTGCCGATTTGATAAGTCAACTCCGAAGCACCGACATTTTCGCGGAGTTTATTGGTCGCAAAAATATAATGCTGGTTGCCGGATGTTTCGAGTAAAATAATATACATAGGTTTCGGGTGAATGCTCGCGCCTTCGGAAGTTTGAGAAAGCAATGCTTTGGTGTTTCGCTTACTTTAGTAACATACTTTTCTCTATTTTCAAAACTTCTTATTTCAAACCGATTAAATTCGGGTCGGTTTTTGCTAAACCTTTGAAAAATCCGGCGGCGACGGGCGCGGCGATTTTGCCGCCGGTGAAGCCTTTTTCCATCTCCAATTTGATTTCGTTTTTCGGCAGACCAATCCATACGCCGACGATCAGTTTTGGCGTGACGGCGAAAAACCAGCAATCGGCGACCATTCCCGATCCGGTTTTTCCCGAAATTTCAGCGGTTTGGGGTAAGTTCGCTTCTTTTTTGAAATTCGGCGCGGTGCCGATTTCGTTGAGAACGAGTTTCATCATTTCGTTTGTTTTAATGGCACTTTCGACTGACGCAATTCTTTCGGGTTTGGCTTTCGGTAAAACGAATTTCTCGTCATTGAGCAGATAGAAACGGTTTGGAACGGCTTTAACCAATACGCCTTGATTGCTGAAAACCGAATATGCCGAAACCATTTCGAGCAATCTCGTTTCCGAACCTTTCGAGCCGCCGATTGCCGACATCCCGTTTTTTTCGGGCGTTGAATTTGTCAGTTTCCCGACGAAACCAATAGCGTTTTCGATGCCGACCGATTCCGCCGCTGCGACCGCGTGAAAGTTGTAGCTTTTTGCCAAACCAATTTTCGCGGCAGATTTTACGCCGACATTATTGTTCGGACGAAAGCCGACCGAATCCGTTTCGGGATCAATGACGGTTTCCGGCGTGAAAGGTTTGCCGTTCCAAATTCCCTTTTCTAACGCGAGCAAATAATAAAACGGTTTGATGGCACTCGCCGGCGAGCGTTTGGCGGTCGCAAAATTAAAATCGGGCGAGTTTCCGCCATACATTGCCAGGATTTCGCCGGTTTC
The DNA here is from genome assembly GCA_026786155.1 of Pyrinomonadaceae bacterium. Classification (GTDB taxonomy): domain Bacteria; phylum Acidobacteriota; class Blastocatellia; order Pyrinomonadales; family Pyrinomonadaceae. The sequence goes on along the minus strand of JAJAYR010000370.1, from coordinate 4,273 downwards.
GGCTTCCATTGCGACGAGCGAAACCTGCGGAATTACTTGTTTGCAATCAATATTTTCCGGTTTTTGCCGCAGACATTCGGCGTAAACTTTTTTGGTCAGGTCGGTGATCGCCTTTTCGGAAATTTCGGTGGCGAGTTTTTGCAGACGGTAATCGAGCGTCGTAAAAATTTGCAGATTTCCCTCGGTTTGCCGAATCGCGGCGAGATTTTCGGGCAGATGGTTAGCAGTGTATGCCGCAAATAGACGGCTGTAGGCATCGGCGGGACGTTCCGAGCGGTTTGCACTGGCGAAAACAAATTTGAGCGGTTCGTTCTTCGCTTTTTCGATTTCCTCCGAAGAATATTTTTCAGGATGATTTCGATAAATCGCATCGAGGATTCGATTACGTCTGCCGATTAGTTTTTGGTAATCGTTTTTTCTTCCCAAACCGACGTAAAAAGACGGTTTGTGGATTATTCCCGCAATTGCAGCGGATTCACTTAAACTCAACTCCGAAATAGACTTGCCGAAATATTCCTGAGCGGCGGAAATTACTCCGTGAAGTTCCACGCCTTCGGATGCGCCGAGCGGGATCATTGACAGATATGCCGCCAGAATTTGATTTTTCGTGAGCATTTCTTCAGCCGCCAGCGCGAACGGAATTTCCATTATTTTGCGGAGCAGTTTTTCGGGCAAAAAGCTGAAATATTTCTGCCAGAATTCTTCGCTCGAATTTTTTAGGACGTTGCCTTTGATAAGCTGCTGCGTGATTGAAGAACCGCCGCCGCGAAGCGTCAGAACGCGGTAGCCGATGCCGAAAACGTCAATCCCGTGATGTTCGTAAAACCGCGTGTCTTCGGCACTTGTGACGGCATCGGCGAGTTTTTCGGGAATCGCGTCGGGCGAAAGAACAACGCGGCGAATCAATTCTGTTTTCAGGCTTTCACGATTAACGTATTTGATAAAGGAGCGCATCGGCAAGGCTTCGAGTTCGATTTTTTCGACATTTTTTGCATTGACGGAAATTTTGAAAACGCGGTTTTTATTAAAAGAAATCAAACCGGCTTGAAAAACCTTCGAGCGCGGAACAAAAGTAACCGAAGTTTTCCCGACAAAGTAACTTCCCGGAGTCGAATCCGGGCGATTTTCGTAAGCCAATTCATCAAAATAAGCAGTCAGTTCGGCGAGCGGAAACTCTTCGCCGGTGTGCAGTTCGAGCGGCGCGTAGAACACTTGCAGTTCCGAACGATTTTGTAAATTTTGCGGATTATTGGCTTGTAAATGCGCGAAGGCAGATTGAAACGCTGAATAAAAGAGCGCAAGAAATAAACTCCAAAATATTGCCAGACCGATCAGGGAAAAACGAACGGATTTTTTGCCAAGAATGTTTTTAATTGATGGAATTTTCATAGTTTTATTGCTCCTTCGCGTTTGATAATCAAAATCTTACAAATCGGTTCGCCGGAAATTTCATCGTTGACGGCTTCGGTGGATTTCACTTTCACCAAACGTCCGGTAGATAACAAACCCGTCAAAACAAAAACGTAAGCCAGACTCGAAAAAATGAAACTAATTTTCGGCGAAATTCCCGCACGGTCTAAAATGCCGACGGCGGCAATTTGCAAAATTAACAAAATAAATCCGACCGACATAGCTTTGAAGGCAGTCGGCAAACCGCGCCAGACAAAGGCTTTCGCGCGACTGAAAAATATCGGGCGATTGACCGGAACAGCAATTGACGGCGGATAAATTTTGTCGAAATTTTGCATCAGCTTTCACCAATCGGTCTAAACTCCAGCAACATTTTACAATCGTTTTCAAGCTGGGCGAGCAGCGGCAAACTTACCGAAATCTCACGGTTTGCCGATGAAAAAGCCTTTGATAATTGCAGCTTTTCGCCGATTGCGGCGGCAATTTTGTTTATATCGCCGCTCAGATTTTTGAGCGATAACATCTTTTGAGCATTTTTCGGGATGTGCAGACTGACCGCGAAATCTTCGTGTCCGACAACCTCGACAATGATTTCACCGGCAAAATCCGCCGTTTCAAACGCTGCCGCTTGGCGATTAAATACTTCATTTTCGGTCATTCGCAAGGCTTCGGCTTGCAGAATTCGCGCGACACGAATTTCGTTTTCATCGTGCAGATTTTCGATTTCGCCGTTTATGACGGTTACTGAAAGTCTTTCGGCGATGGCTTTTTGCACTTCACGCGAACGCACGAGACTTTCCCTTTCAAATTCACGGCGTTCTTGTATTTCGGTAATTTGTCCCGCTTCGACGGCTTCGAGAGCATTGTCATAGACACCTTTTTTGCCGATCACTTTAGAGGTCAGCGGCAGTGTTTCGAGCAGCAGCAAAATAGCGAACAGCGGAATATAAACCGTCGCCGCGCCCGCATTATTTTTAATGATCGAAAACAATGCTTCGTGACGCGCCAGAATGCCGTCCGCGCCGGTTTCCGCCGCATTCGTTAATTTTGTCTGGTTTTCGATCTCCGTGCGGATTTCCGCCAGACGGTTTTTGTTTTGCTGCAAAATTTCGGCTGATTCAGCTTTGGCGGCGGTATATTTTGCGTCGGCTTCTTTGAATGCCGCGTCCTTGCGTTTGGCGGCAATGCCGTCGCCTTTTTTTCCGCTTCCGGCGGTTCCTTCGACCTCGCCGATGACGGCGTTTTCCTTTGCGTCGCGGTCGTTTTTCAGCGTGTCGAGTCGCGTTTGCAGTTCGTTGTCGGCATTTAATAAAGCGTCGGTTTCATCCTGATAACGAGCCGTCACTTCGCGGCGGGCGTTCGTCACGACGGCGCGACCTTTATTGACCAATTCCAAATTAATTTCTTTACGGAAAAGGTGGAGCAGCAGCGGTTCGCCAATGACGAAGGATGTGGAAATAACCAGCGCAAATCTGAGCGCGATTGATAAAATGCCGGTTTCTCCTTTGCGAAACGAAGTCAAAACAACGCGGTCGAGACAAAATATCAACCCGCCCCAGATCAAACCTCCGAAAAGCGCGGGCAGCGTCGCAGAATCGAAGGTATAAGAAAGAAAAAACGCGAATGAAACGCTCGCCAGCAGCGAGATAAAAAACATCATCACACCAATTGCCGTATATTTGATTTGTTCGGTCGGGCATTTTTCCATAACCGGGATGACGATTCCCGCCGCCCACCAGAAAAATTGACGGACTGATTTCACATTACCGGAAGATTGATTTTGATGTGTCGTGTTCATAGCGTTTGGCTCCTCGTATTTCAAAATATGTATCCAGTTTAATTCGGAAAATGCAGATTTTGCCGTTCGGGAAACTTCCCGTGTTTTGCCTTTTTACTCTTTACTTTTTACTCTTTACTTTTTCCGCTTCGATCTCGCGGGTGTAAATTTGAAATTGTGTGCCGCTTTCGGGTTCAAATCCCGGCGTGTAGCTCCAAACTCTGCCTTTCGGCGTATCGGCAAAATAGCAGAGCGATTTTCCAGTGCGGCGGTCAAAACAGACTTTGCCGCCGATGGTATAAACGGACACGCAAATCGCCGCCTGAACGCCGATCAACGCCAAAGTTCCATAAAATTTTTGTTTGCCGAAGATCAGATACCAGGCGAGCGTCGGAAAAAGCGCGGTCAAACCGACCACCGCAATCGTCGTCAAAAGCTGTGCGGGATAATAATCGAGTCCGAGCCGCGCGGTTATCCAATTTTCAACAGTCGTGTAAAAAAAGTAGAAAACGCCAAAGTAGAAAAACGCGCCAAGAAAAACCAAGCCGACCGCAACTGCCGAAACAATCACCCCGATTTTTACCAAATATTTTTTCTCGATAAACATAAATTTTTTGCCCCGTAAATACGAAAAAAGACTTTCAATTCGTGTCTGAATTGAAAGTCTAAAACAAAAAATCGGGTTTTAATGTGCCGGCAAACTTGCCGAAGCCGCTCTATCGAAAAAGGCAAAAATCTGACACCCTCAAGAAAAGTGAACAATCAAGTCCGGCGTTATCAATCTGCTTTCATCGCAGTATGTCCGCCAATAATCCATACAATATAGCCAAGTCGTTTGAAAATATAAGTTTCAATCTGCTTTCAACGCAGTATGTCCGCCAATTCCGCGAAATAGCGGGTACGGCGGGGTTGGAAAACGTTTCAATCTGCTTTCAACGCAGTATGTCCGCCAATCGGTTGCTCAGTGAACCTATTGATGCCGGCAACGGTTTCAATCTGCTTTCAACGCAGTATGTCCGCCAATATAGAGACATACAAGGGCGTTATGTAAAGAGAATGTTTCAATCTGCTTTAAACGCAGTATGT
>JAJAYR010000369.1 GCA_026786155.1 Pyrinomonadaceae bacterium | reverse complement strand
GGTAAACTCCGGTCATAACTCAATTGCTTTTCTAAAAAATCCTCAGCATAATAACTTTTTGCTCTACTCATTCCGGTTTGATGCACAACATCCCGGATGGATCAGCTTATTTTACTCGTGTTACTAAATGTAAAACGGAAATAATAAATCTAAAAAAAATGATCTTGTGGGGCAATTTCGCAGCTTCCCTCCTGTTCGTCCGAATACGATATGCTAAGGTTTTCAATCTCCCCGTTCGATTTACGATTAACCCAATTTCCGGTTTGCCGAATCGAGCAGAGCTAGCTTTTAAATTTTCCCCAATCGCCCCAGATTGCCAATGTTACGCCGGCGGATTGCACATTGACGAAAAGTGTTTTTCCGTCTTTGCTGAAAGCGGCTCCGGCAAATTCGCTTCGCTCAAAGCCGGGCGTGATGTTTTTGGCAAAATCGGCGAGTTTTCCCTGCGGCGTTAATATGCGGACGAAATTTTCCGGTGTCGCCCCTTCAATTCCGTAATCGCTGTCCTCGCACATAAAAAGCAAATCATTTTTCGGGTAAAGACAGATGTTGTCGGGCATATCGAGAAGCCGTCGGTCGGGCGATTCAAACACGAGCGTTAGATTTCCCGTGTCCTTCGATGTCGGTTCATAAAGCCAGATTTGACCGCCTTTGCTGTCGCCGCCGCTGGTCGAAGCGAAATAAATCCGCCCGCCGGAAGTCGGAATGCAGCCTTCGAGACGGGCGAAAAGTGCCGCGCCGGTTTTCATTCCCTGTTTGAAAACGGCTAAAGAATCGGTGTCGGCTTCTACCGGGTCGGGATTATCTATCTTGAGCCAGTTTGTCTGGAACGTCGAACCGATTTTTTGATTTTTGCGCGTGTCGAAATTAAATTTGTTCAGGACGGCTAAAACCTGCAACGTTCCGCCTTCTGCCAGACGCTTGCGGCGATTCGGCAAAAAACGATAAAAGCCCGACGGATTGTTGTCTTCGGTTAAATAGACGATTCCGGTTTTTTTATTGACCGCGACGGCTTCGTGAACAAAACGCCCCATCGCTTTTAATGGAACAGGCGGCTGATTGTGGTTCGCCGAAGCGGAAACTTCAAAACAATAGCCGTGCGGTTTGGCGAATCCGCCGATTTGTTTACCTGCCTTGGTCGTGTATTTCGTTTGTCCGAGAGTGGTTTCTTCGCAGGAAATCCAGCTTCCCCACGGTGTCGCGCCGCCCGCGCAATTGTTGAGCGTGCCGCTCAGAGAAACAAAATCCCGAACAATCTCGCGCGACTTCGGATTGACGACGAGCGTCGTCGTGCCGCCGCCCGCCGCTTCATCGTAATGATTGCCCGCGCCGATTGCCGCCGCGTCCTTCGGAATCTGGTCGTTGATTTCGTGATTTCTGACAATTCGCAAATCTCCCTTGACCCGAAAAGTCCACATCGCGTCGTGCGCCCGCGGCGTTTTTTGCCCGTCGGTCATCGCGCCGCCGACTTTGCCGATGACTTTATACTGAAAATTCTTCGGCAGGGCGAGATAAGTTTCGCCAGTGTTTTGCGTCGCCAGCGGCGCGAGTTCGCCGTAACCTTTGGCGCGAAACGCGGCGAGGTTATCAGTTTGAGCAAACGATTCGGCGCGGCGCATAAAACCGCTGAATGCCAGAGCCGCGCCGCCGCCCGCCATCGCTGCATTAAATAGAAAATTTCGACGATTCATAAAACTCTCTTAATTGATTTTATCCAGATTATTGCCAACCCTTAAATTTACTCTTCCGCCTCGTTTTCTTCTTCTTCATCTTCTTCCCGAATCCCGGCGGTTAATAAATCGAATGCCGGAAGCCGAGCGATTTCCGGCATCGGAGATTTACCGCCGCGCACGGAAAACCAGATTATCTCGTTTAGCTCGCGCGGATTTGCCATATCCGCGCGTTCCAGGTTTTGTTCGTTGGTCAATTCAAAATACTCCCGCATCGCGGCGGTCGTTCGCTTCGGCGGAAATAAATTATCGAACGCGACATCGGGCAAACTCGCCGTAAAAGGCGACAAATCCGGCTCGTTTGTAAAAATGTCAATCGGCGCGGCGTTGGCGTCCAGAAAATTCATCGGCGGCAAGCCCAGACAAATTTCCATTGTCCGAATCAAACTGACCGTGTTGTGAAAATCGTGAATCAGCGCGCCTTTTCGGTTATACGCGCTGATGACAAATGCAGGCGAGCGGTGCGCGTCAACGTGGTCGGGTCCGTCCTGTGCATCGTCTTCGAGGACGAAAATCACCGTGTCTTTCCAATACGGACTTTTGGAAACTTCTTCAACCATTCGTCCGAGGGCGTAATCATTTTCAGCGACGAAAAACTGCGGCGTCGGAACTCCTTCGTTCAAACCGGCGGTATGGTCGTTCGATAAACGAACAATCGAAAGATTCGGCAGGCGGTCGCCCTTCCCTGATTGCAAATCGGCGACATAACTGCGAAATTCTTTTTGCCATTCGCCTAAACGCGACGTGCCGCGAAAACGAGCGTCGGCGTGGTCGGTTTTGATTGCCGCGTCAATTGTTTTATTCTCTTTCGCCGCCCGGTAAGAATCCGTCGTCATCGCGTCGGGCGTGAACATATCGTAGTTACGGTGCAGCGGCGCGAAGTTTCCTTCCAGAGATTTTTTTGTGGCGAAAGCGGTTTTGTTAGGCGATATATCCGGGTAGGATTTCGATTTACGCGTGTTGACTTCCGCGACATCGGCTTCGGAGACGGTGGCGATAAATTCGCCGTAGTTGCGATATGTCAAACCGGCGCGCTTCGCCGCGTCCCACAAATAAAGCGTTTCCGGCTCGGCAACGTCGCGGCTGCCGTTCAAATACGGAATGAACCGCTTCATAAAATCGGCGATGTCGTTTTCGGTGGCGGGCAATTTAAAAACCGACGGAACCGTTCCGGGCGGCTGATTGGCGGGCGGCTCGAACGACGGCAGACGGTTGAACCCTTCAAAATCATACGTGTGTCCGCGCCCCGAATAATTCCAGCGGAAAACTTTGTCCACGAAATCGTTGGAAAAAGCGGCGGTTGACCAGTTGTGACCGTCGGGACTCGCTTCGGCGTTGACGAAAAAGCGGTCGAGCAGTCCGAATCGCAAAGCCAGCGCGCGGGCGTTCGGCGTGATGTTCTGCGTTTTGCCGGAAGGCGATTTGGCAATTTCTCCCGCGCCGAAAATCGCTACCGAAGCGTCGCCGTCGGCTTTGGTTCCATCTCCGGATTTTGCCAAATCGCCGAAAACCTGGTCGTAGGTTCGGTTTTCACGAATCACGTAAATAACGTGCTTGAACGGCGAACGGTTTCCGGCAAAAAGCGGTTTGTATTTATTGCCGAGCAAGCCGTTGCTTCGCATCGTCGCCTGCGTGTATTCGTATAGCGCGCGTTCATTCGGCACATCCACGAAACTAATATTTCCGCTTGTCAGCGACGGATTATACTGCCCGCGTTTGTTGCTTCTGCCCGCCGGAAATTTTTCATTCGGCATATTCGGCGCACGTCCAGAATCGTTGACGATTACCGAAGAATTTTCAACACCAGTGCCTTTGCCGTTGCTGATGAAAAGGCGATTTCCGATGATAGCAACCGCCGACGGATAATTTCCGGTCGGAATAAAACCGGCAACCTTGGATTTTGAATTTTGTGAATTTGAGTTCGCCAGTAAAACGACGGCGACGGCGTTCGCGTGAGCATTGGCGACATACAAAGTTTTTTCGTCCGCACTCAGTGCCAAACCTTCGGGACTCATTCCGCCCAGAGCGTTTTCAGCCAATTTGACATTGATTTTTTCCAACACGCGGTCGTTCGTAGTATCAATGACGGAAACGCTGTCGGCATCGGAATTGACGACGAAAAGGCGCGATTTGTCGGCGTTCAAAATCATCGCCGTCGGATGTCTTTCAACCGTGATGTGTTTCAAAGTCTGAGCCGGATTTGCAGGATTGACTACCGCGATTTTTCCGTCGCCCCACAGGGAAACATAAACTTTTGCTGCTTTGCCGCCGTTCGCGTCGGGAAGAATTTCGACATCATACGGATAAATTAATTGCGTCGCGCCGCGCCGTTTCAGCGAAACTCTGGTGATTTTTCTGGAGCCTTTCCAGTCTTCCAAAATTCCCAAACTGTCGCCGAGATTATTGGCGACGTAAATGGTCGTGTTGTCGGGACTCAGAGCGATTCCGGTCGGGTAAACCGGCGCTTGACCGCGATTGTAATACGGACTCGGCGCGTAATCGGAAAATGGGGCGACATCAACGAATCAGGCTTTCAATTCCGTGTCCGGCTGATTGCCCGGCGAAATCGGCTCGCGTTCACTCGGATTGAATTTGAAAATCCAGACGCGGTTTTGAAAACCGCCCGCGACGAACATCGTGTAAGTGCCGTCCGCGTCTTTTTCAGTTGAGAAAGTTACGCCGAAATTCGCGCTGTTCGGAGTTGGAAAATAGACGTTTTGAATGACTCGCGATTCGGGCGCGTTATTCAAATCAATCACCGAAAGCGTCTGCTGCGCTTTGCTCTCATTATTAAACTGCAAACCGAAGCCGCTGTTGACGGCAATTAGAAAGCGACCTTTACCGTCTGCGCCCGAATTATCGGGCGAGCGCACAAAGTCAACCGTCAGCGGCGCGACCGCCGGGAGATTCGTCGCCGCGTCGGTCAAAAGTTTTCCGGCGGGCGTTAACGCGCGTCCCTGCGTGGCGACATTATTGACGATTTCATTTTGCGCCGCAGATTCAAACGGCATCAGAAAAAAGTAAGCGGCAAAAGCGGCAATCGCGAACGTGAAAACTGCGGATACAAAAAAGCGTCGGACGAAAACGGGCATTTGTTTTTTCTCCAAAAAAAAATTTAGACGATTGCTATTATCGTCCAATATCATATGGCGTAAACTTGACGAATCAATCTGACTGAACGGGTAAATTTATCATAACTTTATAGAGATAAGATTGCGAAAGTGTTACGAAAAAATTCATTTGACCGATATGTTCTTTGCCGAAATTGCGATTCGCAGAAATTAGTTTAATGATTTCAATTTTTATTTTTCAGTTAAAAAGAAAATCTCAATCCCGTCCAAAAATTGATTCCCGGCGAATCCGTGCCTGAGCCGTGCGTCCGGTAATTGCGGTCGAGGATGTTAAATAAACCGATGTTAAGATTTATCTTTTCGGCAAGGGCGAAACTGCCGCGCAGATTGATGGTCGCGTAGCCGCCGGTTTTTGTGTAGAGCGGAACGCGCGTGTTTTCGTCAGTGACGGTTACGCCGTTGACGATTCCGCCGACGGGCAAAACGCGGTCGCGGATTTGGGCGAGCGTTTCATTGGTCGGCGCGAAACGGTCGTCCGCCGTGCCGAGAATTCCGTCGCCTCCGGCATTCAAAAAAGGACGAACCAGCGAGCCTTGAAAAAAGTCCGTAATGTCGCGCCGATGCCGCGCCGCGCCGATGCGCTCGTCGGTTGTATCGCCGCCGCTCAAGCGATTCTGCGCCTGGCTGAAAACGACATCTAATTCCAGCCAATCGAGCCGCAGACGATTTCCGCCGGGCTGAAAACGAAGTACGGCGGAGCCTTGCGCGGGCGGAAGGCGGCGGATATTGCGATTCGGATTAAACTCGCGCCCGGCAAGATAACTGTAATTTCCGTTAAACGACCAGCGAGGTGAAAAATTATAACGGAGAATCGTTTCAAAACCGTAATACCGCGCCGCGCCGTCGTTGACAAAGGCTTTGACGGCTCGCGGGTCGAGCGAAGCGGCGACGCTCACGACATTTTGCGCTTGCTGAACGGGAGTTTGCGCGAGCGGCGCAACCGGAATTCCGGCAAGCGTCGTCGGCACATTTACAATCGGGAAAAGCAGTGTGCGACGCACAATCGGGTCTTTCAATTCGGCGTTAAAAAACTGAACGCGGGCGTAGAGCCGTCGCGTCTGAATCACAGTTCCGAGTTCGTAGTTATACAATTTTTCGGCTTGCAGAGAAGCGACGGGTTTGCCGCTCGATGCCGCGCCTTCGCCGTCGCTCGCGCCGATGAACCCGGAAACCGCGCTGGCGGCGGGAACTTCGTAACCGAGGTCATTCAAACCGAGCGCGCCGAGGTCGTTCAGATTGGGAGCGCGAAATCCTCTGCCGGTCAAGAAATTGAACGACAAAAAAGAATTTGCCCGCCACGAAACCGCCGCGTTGTAACTGAAATCGTTAAAATAGAGCGTCGAATCAATTACGCCGAGATTGTCGCCCGCCGCGTCGCGGTTGCGTTCGGCAAAGGTGCGAAACTGGACGCGCGTGTAACGTCCGCCGAAATTGACGCGGAGTTTGCTGCGGAAAAGGTCAATCGTATTTTGCGCGAATAAACCGCCGGTCGCGTAGCGCGAACCATTCGGATAAAGCGCGCGTTTTTCGGTTGTCGCATTTGTATTCGGGTTAATTTCGCCGCGCGAAGCACTGATGCGTTCGTCGTAAATTTCGCCGCCGAAGACTATTGTTTGCCGTTTCGCAAAACTCGTTTTGGCTTGCAGCGCGTATCCGAAAACATTAACCGAATTTTCGTCGCGGATAATCGTATCGTTCTGTTACAAATATCGGGAAAATGCTTTTAGGGCTTGCCGAATATCCGGTTCAGCGTTTCCGCCATTCGATAACCGGCTAAAGCGATCTGTTCCTCGCCGACGGCGACGGCGCGGTTTTGATATTTTTTCGCGGGCAGCGCGCCGCGTTTCAAAGTTTCATCGTAAACCGTCTCGTTCAAAAATCTGAAACCTTCGGCGTTCCATTCCTTGTAATCTCCAAGCTTTAAACGCTCTTTCATTTCCACCGGCTGATGCTTTTTCATAATTTTGTTCGCCATCGAAGCGATGTAATCGCTGTCGCAAGCGTCGTTCTCGCGCGGAACATTTCGCCGGAGAATCGAATCCCAGTAGGAATGCAGATTAACGCGGTTCTCCGTCGCGGCGGCAGGCGAGAGAAGGAAAAGATTTCCGCCCGAATCGCCTTTCGGTTCGACTTCGGTGATTCTCGAAGCGTTGTGCAAAGGATTGTGAACGTCGCCCGCGACGTGCAGAAACCACGCCAGATTAACGGCTTTTTCGGCATCGGAAAGCGTTTCGTCTTTCAGGTTTTTCTCGAAATCGTAAAGTTTCGTAATCGCCAAACCTTCGCTGCGATTTACCAGCATTTCCGCTTTGCCGTTCGCCTGTCGCCAGAAAATATCGGCGTAATGCCACGGTCCCTGATTGTATTTTTCAAAACGAACTTTAAAATCGCGGTCGCGGACAATATCCGCCCACGTCGAGGCGATCATAAAAAGTTCGAGTTCTTTGGCTGCCGCCGAACGCGAGCCAGCCGGATAATAAACGCTCAAATGCGAATCTTCCGGCGCGGCGAGCAGCAGTTTGACCGCTTTCGCTCTGGCTTCCGGCGACATCTGCCGCCACGCGATAAAGGCGGAAACTTTGTGTCCGGTATCGTCCCAGGCAAACGCGAAAGTGCCACACATCAAATTTAAAGCGACGACCAGAAACGCCGTCACCAGGTATTTTTTCGACATCATAAATTTCTCTGTTTTTTAATGAATTTCAGCGCGGCGCAATCGCCGCCGGCTAGTTTTGAATAATTTATAAAAAAGGAAGAATCCTTTTCATTCGATTCTTCCTTATTTTATATTCTAAACACACAATTCAATTAAAATCGAAAACGCGCCGCGAGTTGGAACCGGCGGGCGTTCGTGCCGTCCGGCTGCGAGCCGTCATTGTTCGGCACGCCGAAATTGGCGTTTTGCGTAAATTGAATCGGCGTGCTTGCCGTCGGCGTTCCGGTCGGCGTGACGACGTTGTAAAAAGTCGAGTTGAAACCGTTAAAGTTGGCGCGGTTGAAAACATTAAAACCTTCGGCGAGCAGTTCGATATTAACTTTTTCGGCGATGCGGAAAGTTCTCGCAAGTCGCAAATCAAGCCGGTAATTGTTATCGCCGTAAATGCTGTTGCGCTCGATATTCGGTGCGAGACTCAAACCGCCCAAGCCCAAAGTTCCGCCGCCGAACGGCGTAAAAGTTTGACCGTCCTGCGTAAATGAAATTGTCGGAAACGCGACGGTCGCCGAATACGGTCTGCCCGATTCCGCCGTGAAAATTCCGCTCAACTGATAGCCATTCACCAACGCGCGAACAAACCCGTTGGCGTTCTCGACTTTCGGAAGCTGATAAATGCCGTTGAAAACAAAGCGATGCCGCTGGTCGGTCGGCGACGGCGCGCGATTGACCGTGTTGTCGAATTGATTAAATGAACTCGAACCGCCGAACGGACTTTCCGCGCCTTCGCCGCCTCCGTTGCCCGTTCCGGAAGTATTCTCCGCTTTGGCAAAAGTGTAAGCGATGCCGAATTGAAAACCTTGCGCGAAACGTCGTTTGACCTCGACGAGCAAGCCGCGATAAAAATTCTCGCCAATCGAACGCTGCTGATTGAGCGCGCCGAAAGCCGGATTCGGGCGCGAGTTGTTGACCGGGACGGTTACGCCAGCCGCCGTGCGCGTGACACCGGCAGCGAAAGGAACGGTTACGGTTGTGCCGTCGGGCAGTAAAAAGATTCGCTGAAAAGCCGGTTCGGGCAAGTTCGTATCAAAGACGACCGGCAGACGCTCGCCTTTAGTGTAAATGAAGCTCGCCGAAACGCTCAGATTATTGATTATTTCGCGCTCGATTCCGATATTGAATTCCTGAAGTCGCGGATTTTTATAATTCGGGTCGAGGCGAAAGACGTTTAATGACGAATTGACGTTCGTCGGAAACGCCGAGTATGTATTCGGGAAAACCGGCGCGCCCACCGTTGTCGGCGAAACGGAAATTGACGCGACGATGCGGTCGAGCGCGGGCAAGCCGTTAGCATCGCGCAAGCCGGTCTGCGTCAGAGCGTTGAAAATCGTGCCGTTCGGCGTGCGCCCGTAATAGATACCGTAACCGCCGCGAACGACCGTTTTGCCGTCACCGAAAATGTCATACGCGACGCCGACGCGCGGACCGATGTTGTCTTTGGCGGTGTTGATAGTTTCGGTTTCGGGAATTGCCGGATTCGGTGCTACCGGACTCGGCAGACGTTGATAATCGTAGCGCACGCCGTAGTTAATGGTTAAACGCGGCAAGATTTTCCATTGGTCTTGCGCGAAAAAAGCGTAGTCGGTGGTCGAGAAAATCAAGCCCGGAATACCGAAACTCTGCGTAAAAGTCGTGTAATTGCGAGCCGTCTGCCCGGCATCGCGGGCGATTAAATCGCGCCCGTAGGTCAAAGCGTTCGAGTAAGAAAAAGAGCCGCCGAAATTCGACGGGTTATTGATTTTTTCGCGGACGTGGTTGACCTCGCCGCCGAATTTAAGCGAGTGAGTTCCGACGATATAAGAAACATTGTCAATAAATTGATAACGTCTTTCGTCGGGCAGCGCGGGGCGTTCCAAAAAACTGGCGCGTCCGTAGGAAAACCCGCCGACGAAAACCTGCGGCGGCGGCTCGTTGCCGAATTGATATTCAAAATCGCGGGCGATTTGCGTGCGAAACTCGTTGATCAATTTTGAGGTAATGATGCTGGTCAAGCGCAGATTCGTGCTGTTGATTCGCACATCGTCCGAGCCGTTGCGCCCGACGTTGCCCAGCACAATCGGCGTTTGAATGCCGTTTTCGTTTTGCGCGTTCAGGTAATTATAAGTCAGCGAAGCCGTGTTCGATTGATTAATCGTCCAGTCTAATTTCGTTAAAAATAAAATCTGATCAAAGCGTCTGGGCAAAGTGCCGCCGGGCGCACCGCCGGGAAAACGAGCGAGAATGTCAGCCGCGCCGCGATTAAAAGCCGTCGTGTCGAGATTAAATTGCGCGATTTGCGCCGCCGTTGCATTTGCCGGCAAAACCGGTCTGCCGGTCGTCAGCACGCCGCTTAAATCTTCGGTGACCAGTGGGAAATTGCGTTTCTGCTGTTCGTAATTGATAAAGTAGAACAGTTTGTCTTTGAGAACCGGACCGCTCACCGAGCCGCCGAATTGGTCGCGCCGTTCCTCCGGGTTGACCGAAGCGAGCGGGTCGCGCGCGCTGAAACTCTGGTTGCGAAAATACCAGAAGCCGTCGCCGTGAAAATCGTTGCCGCCCGAACGAACGACCGCGTTGATGCCGCCGCCGGCGGAGCGTCCGAATTCCGGCAAAAAGTTCGATTGCGTCACCTGAAATTCCTGAATCGCGTTCGCGCTGACGTTGCTGGCGATGCGCGTGCGTCCGCGAGCTTCGGCGAAATAGGCTTGATTGTCGTCGTTGCCTTCGAGCGTAAAATTGTTAAAAACGCCGGATTGTCCGCGATACGAAAGCAGCCCGAAACGTCCGTCTCGCGTCACGCCCGGTGTCAGCAGCGCGAATTGGTCGGCACGCCTGCCGTTAATCGGTAATTCGTTAATCTGCTCGCGGCTGATCAGCGACGATTCATCGGTTTTCAATGTATCAATAATCGGCGCGCTGTCAATGGTCACAACCGCGCTGACTTCGCCCGGCTGCAAAGCTAATTTCAAAGTAACGGTGCGCCCGACCGTCACCTGCACGTCCTGCTGCTTGATTCGTGAAAAGCCCGGTTTTTCAACCGTGACAATATAGGTGTCGGGCTGCAAAACGGGAAAATTAAATTGCCCCGAATCGGTCGTCGTAACATTCCGGGTCAAAGCCGTTGCCTGGTTGGTGATGGTCACGACCGCACCGGGAATCGCTTCGCCGTTGGTGTCTTCGATTGTGCCGCTGACCGCGCCCGCGCCAAGCTGAGATTGCGCGAAAGTAAATGTGAAAGCCATCAGCCCGAAAAAAACGGATAGGATAAACTTATTTATTTTCATTGTTTTTAATTCTTACTTCTTCTATATTTTTTGGTTGAATGATGAACAAAATATCTCTGTCACTCCCCGCCACGTTTTCAAAAAAACCGGATCAAATCTCAAATTCAATAGTTTGGCTTACGAACGTAAATAACTTTTAAGGCATACGAAATTATTAATTACCGTCTCGTATAATCGCCCGTCAAAACTATTAATCGCGGTAAAACACCATTAGATTCGTTGCTTTGATAACAGGGAGTTGTCTTTCGTAGTAAGAATTTATGATTTCAGTCTGATGTTAACTGTCTGTTAAATATCCGTTGCCTTTGTGTAAAATGACAATTGAATTTCGGGGTTTTACGAAACTCAAACCCAATCCTCTGGTTTTTTGAGCGTAAAAACTTTTCGGCAGTTCAACGTTGGGTTTTCGTGGTCCGGTAAGAAAAGAATTTTTTTTAAAAATTTTATCGTGGTAAGGTGAAAATCATCTTTTCACCGGATTTGATATTTCCCGATTTGGCGTTAATGTTCTTAAAGATCGGCAGATAGTTCCGGTCAAGCCGCACTAATTTTATCAATCGGAGATTTTGACAAACGCTTTCCGCAGCGGAATTGTCGGGAACGGCGTAACAGCCGATGCTGACCGCTCTTGGGAATTCCGCCGCCGCCGAATCTTTTGGAAGGCGCAGCGCAATTCTTAAAAATCCGTTGCGGCTGACGCGCAAAGCGGAGATTCCCGCATCGGAAGAAAATTTTTCTCCGCCGGAGTTTTCGGCTTCGAGCGCAATCGCCGCCGCTTGCGGCTCGCTGTAAATTTCGGCGTAAAGATAATCGCGCGGGTCGGCAATGGTGTTCGCGTCGAGTTTCGCCCCATTAACGCGCCCTTCTCTCATCGCTTCCTGCGCCATGATTCGATACGTCCAGGCGTTTTCGTCCATCACGGTGTCG
>JAJAYR010000368.1 GCA_026786155.1 Pyrinomonadaceae bacterium | reverse complement strand
TAGCTGCGGTTTTCCTCTTGGGGGCCTTTGCGCTTGGGCGGTAAATATTTCCTCCCGCAATGGCGCAAAGAACGCCAAGGAAAACAAAAAATGTGAAGTTGATTTTGGAAAAGGCGGTTTTCGACCGACTTTTTAACTTGCGGATTGCCGCTTGGCTTCAAATAAGATTACGCCTGCGGAAACAGACAGATTCAAACTTTCGACGTTGTTTTCCATCGGAATCAGCAAACTTTCGTCAATTTTGTCAAATTCTTCCGCGCTCAAACCGTGCGCTTCCGAACCGAAAATAAGCAGTCGCGGTTTTCGCCAATCAATTTCCAGATAACTTTTCTTCGCGTTGACATCGGCGCAGACCGAAGTGAAATTATTTGCTTTCGCCCAATCCAAAACCCCGAAAAAATCAGCGTCTCTCCACATCGGAAGCCGCAAACTCGCGCCCATTGCGCCGCGCAGAGCCTTCGGCGAAAAAGCGTCCGCCGAGTTTTTCGTGAGAATTACGCCCGCCGCGTCAACCGCTTCGCACGTTCGCAAAATCGCGCCCAAATTTGTAGGATTATTGATTTGATGAAGCAAAACGAGCAATGAAACTTTCGACGTTTTTGATAATTCAGTTTCGATTATATTTTTGTCGGCAGCAGGTTTCTCGCAGATTAAAATTACGCCTTGCGACGTTTTCGTGTCGGCAAGTGAGTCGAAAATTTTAGTTGAAACTTCAGCGCAGTTCAAGTTTTCAGCGCGTTTTAGAAATTCCTTGCCGCGTTCGATTTGTGAAAAATTTTCGGTAAAAAAAACGTCGGAGATTGTTAGATGAGAGCGCAAAACTTCTTCGGCTAATCGCAATCCTTCGACAAAAATCAAATCATCAACTAAACCGTCGCGCACTCTTCGCGCCTGCTTGATTTTTGAATTGTCGCGGCTGGAGATTTTCAGCATTTGAAGAAGAAAAATACTCGCGGCGGGACTTGAACCTGCGCCCTTTCGCTTCGGAGGCGAACACTCTATCCAACTGAGCTACGCGAGCATAACGGGAAAAGTATAGCAGAAAAATTATTTCGGTTGAATCGTAATGCTTTTAATCACCATTTTATCGAGCGGGCGTTCGCCGTTTTTCGGAGTGCCGGAAATGGTGCTGGCGTTGTTCATTCCTTCGATTACTTTGCCGAACACCGTATAATTTTTAT
The DNA here is from genome assembly GCA_026786155.1 of Pyrinomonadaceae bacterium. GTDB lineage: Bacteria > Acidobacteriota > Blastocatellia > Pyrinomonadales > Pyrinomonadaceae. The sequence continues at coordinate 7,953 of JAJAYR010000368.1, read as the reverse complement.
CCCACGACGGATAGCGTTGAAGCGTGATATAAAACTGACAATTTGCCGAGTTCGGGTCGGTCGTGCGGGCGGCACCGACGATGCCGCGTTCAAAAAGGATGTCGGAAAATTCGGCGGGAACGTCGGGTTTGTCCGATTCGCCCGCGCCGTCGTTGAGCGGATCATCGTCTTTTGAATTCGGGTCGCCGCCCTGAATAACGATGCCGCTGACCCGATGAAAAGTCGTGCCGTTATAAAAACCTTCCTTAGCGAGCGTTTTGAAACGCGCGACCATCTGCGGCGCAATGTTCGAGTAAAGCTCGATTTTCATCGTTCCGAAGACGGGCTGTTCCATTTCGATAACAGCGATTTCGGGGTCGGCGATTGGCGCAATACCTTTTTTAACTTCGGCGACCGCGACGGTTTTATTTGCCGCCGGTTTATTATTACAAGCCGAAAAAAGCGCGACCGACAAAATCATTAACAAAACATAGAACTTATACATAATTTTCTAAAATAGTTTCTCGCTGTCGAGCAAAATCGTTACCGGACCGTCGTTTATCAATTCGACATTCATCATCGCCTGAAATTTTCCCGTTTCGACTTTGGCGATTTGTTTCTTTGCTTCGGCAACAAAAAACTCATAAAGCCGAACGGCTTTTTCGGGCGCGGCGGCTTTGCTGAATGAAGGACGACGACCTTTACGGGCATCGCCGTAAAGCGTAAATTGCGAAACGACGAGCAAATCGCCTTTAATATCAATCAGCGAAAGATTCATTTTATCGTCCGCGTCTTCAAAAATCCGCAAATTAACCGTTTTTTCCAAAAGATAACTCGCGTCCGTCTCCGAATCCGTTTCCGCCACGCCGAGCAAAACTAAAATCCCGCGCCCGATTTCGCCGATGATTTTATTTTCAACCGAAACTTTTGCGCGGGAAACTCTTTGAATAATCGCTCTCATATAACAGAGACAAATTCAAACAGGATGGGCAGGATTTACAGGATATTTTGTCATTTTAGGCGACTTCAAAATGAAAATTAAAGTTCCGGAAAAAAGTAATCCTGTATCTCCTGTCCATCCTGTTAAATTTTACCCTTCGATAGTAACTTTATTCATTACAACGGCTTCGTGCGGTTTGTCGCGTTCGTTGACGGCGACTTCGGCGATTTGGTCAACGACTTCCTGACCTTCGATGAGTTGTCCGAATTTGACGTAAAGCGGCGGCAGCGGATAATCAATGTGCATTATAAAAAATTGCGAGCCGTTCGTATTCGGTCCCGAATTCGCCATTGCGACCGTGCCTTTGTTATACGGTCCTTGATAAAGCGTCGAGCCGCGTTCGATTTCGTCGTCGAATTTTCCGCCCCACGCCGATTCGCCGCCGTAACCTTCGCCCAAAGGGTCGCCGCCCTGCACCATAAAATTTTTGATGACGCGGTGAAAAATTACGCCGTCGTAATAACCTTTTTCCGCCAGCAGCCGAAAGTTTTCCGTCGTCTTCGGCGCGTCGGTCTCCAATAGTTCAAATTTGATAATCCCTTTGTTCGTATCAATCACTGCAATTCTGTTTGCCATTCAAATCTCCTGTAAATTTATTCGTTTGTTTCTTTCAACAAATCTTTTTGTTCGGCTATTTTAACAATTTCCTGTTCGAGTAATCCAATCGCGTCGGCTTTTTTCGGCGGCGGGATTTTTATCGTTTCGCCGTTATTTATTTGTTTGACGTTTTCCGTCAAACGATTGACGCGGCGGACGATTCCGCGGTCGAACAGATAAAATGACACGAGCCGCATCAGCAAACCGATGAGCAAAGTAACGAAAACTAGAATGTAATCGCGTTTTCTAACCGAGTTGATTTCCTCAATTTTTTCGGTTAAAAGTTCAGCATCGCGGGTCTGCATTTCGCCCAAACGGTTGCGGATTTCGTCCATCAATTGTTTGCCGTTTTGCAGATGCGCGTATAATTCTTCGCCCGTTTCGCCGCCGCGCGTGAAGTTTTGCGATTCTTTCAAGGAAATGAGTTGGCGTTCGATTAAACTTTGAATCTGCGCCAAACTTTCCAATCTTTCGAGACGCGGTTTTTCGCCCGGTTCTTCGGCAATCGTTTGTTTTAAGGCGGCGATTTTCAGCGGGATTTCCGTGACCGATTGATTGTAAGGCGCAAGAAATTCGGCGCGTTTCGTCAGCAGAAAGCCGCGCTCGCCGGTTTCGGCATTAATCATCGAATTCATCAAATCGTTATACTGCCGGACGAGCCGAAAGCGGCGTTCGATGTCGTATTGAATCCAGCCGCGCTAATTGTTGCCGTAAATGGCGAAAAGAAAAGAGACAACGACGGCGACCAGCGGAATCAACGCCAAAATCCCGCCTTGAGCGCGAATCGGCGCACGATTCCAAATCATCAAAAAGCGCACCCAACGCCATTTCAGAAAGGTTTGCCATTTCATACAAAAGGCGCGGTTATTTTACTTTCACGACCGGCTGGTCGGGATGCGCGGGATTGGGAATCAACAGGTGATTGTTGCAGTCAACGAGCAAATCCAAAACCTCCAAAATCGTCTGCCCGATAATCACCTCATCGCCTAGAACCATCGCGCCTTCTTCTGTTTCGCGCCCGATGATGTTAAAAATTATCGGTTCGGTCAATTCGACAATATCTTTTCGTCCGTCAGCGTATTCGGCGACCCGTTCTCCGCGTGATAATAAACCGAGTATTTTCATTACATTAACCGGAACGACCGAAGAAACCGCTCCTGTATCAACTAATGCATCGGCTTCATATCGGCGAACTTCATCCTGACCGATTTCGCCTCTCTGTCGGCGGCTTTCATCATACGAATTGCTAAGTTTAACTTTCACTCTGACTTCGCCCATTTTCTTCACGCTCCCAAAATAAATTTCTCTATCGCTAATGCTACACCGCTTTCGTCGTTCGACAAAGTTTGACGATATTTCGGGTTTTCCAATAATTCCGGCGCGGCGTTGCCCATTACAACGGGCGTTCCGGCGTATTCGAGCATCTCCAAATCGTTGAAATTATCGCCCATCGCCATCACGTTTTCCGCCGTCAGATTATTCAGCAGCGCGAGTTTTTCAACGCCGATTCCTTTCGACGCATCGGGCGGCAGAATGTCAATCAAAGTGAAATCGAGCGACGGATAAACGGTCGTCAAAATATTCGCCGAATCTTTCAATTCATCTTGCAGAACCGCTTCCAAATCAACCATTGCCGCGCACGCGCCGGAAAATGAAACGTGAACGGTTTCGTAATCTGCGACAATATCCTGCAAATTTTTGACGTGATGAACGGCTTCTTCGGCTTCCGCGCCATGCAGCCGTTTTGACCACGCGATATATTTTTGCAGCGGAACATTTTCGTCCGAAACCGTATCGTAAAGCAAAACGCCTTTGCCAATCGGGTCGGCACTCAAAAGCGCGTCGCCGCCGTATTCGCGCCCGACGCGCAGAATTTCCCTGACGGTTTCGTTCGCCAAAATCGAAACGGCGACGGTTTCGAGCGTCTCGGCATATTTCAGCAACGCGCCGTTATGACAAATCACGGGCGCGTTTAATTTTAATTGGTAAGCCACCGGCAGCGCGTCGCGGAAACGTCTGCCGGTCGCAATCGTAACCAGCACACCGCTTTGTTCGGCTTTTTGAATCGCTTCGATATTTTCGGCGGAGATTTCACCGCGCGAATTTAATAATGTTCCGTCAAGGTCGAGCGCAAGAAGTTTTATCATCAAGAAAATTCTAGCTTGAAATTTCCCGATGACAAAACAAGTGATTGTTTTTAACGATTCGAGACGTTATTTTCTTAATGAGTTTTGAATGAACGCCGCCGAGTCGTCCTTTAATTTCTTCAAAGAATTTTTCTCGATATACATCATATGTCCGGCTTCGTAATAGGAAACCGAAATGTTTCGTCGCAAAGTCGGGTCGAGATTCATCGAGGCAATCGTATATTCGGCGGCGAAATACGGCGTTGCCATATCGTAATAGCCGCTGGCGACGAAGATTTTCATAAACGGATTTTTCTGCATTGCGCTGTGCAGATTCGCCGCCGTGTTCGCGTAGCCCTGCGCTAAGTTATAACTCCACGGCGCGGTGATTCCGCCGCCGAGAATGTAGTATTCCAAATCGGTTTTAAAGCCCAAATCGCCGCGCACATAATCGTTAAACGTCGCCGTGTAAGGCGGGCGAATCGCATTCATCGAAGGGTCGGTTTCGGGTCTGTCGGTCGCCGCGCTGCGGTCAATGCCCGTAAATCGGCTGTCGAGTCTGCCGGTCGTGCGCCGTTGGTCGCGCAGCAGTTCTTTGTTGAACGCGCTCAAATCAACGCGAAAATTGCTTTGTTCGACGAAGGTTTTGCTCAAGCCCGAATAATTGCTGAACTTTTCCGCCACACTTTGCTTTTCCTGCGCCGTCATTCGGTCGGCTTTCATTAAGGCGGGCGCGTATTCGTTAATCGCCCAATTTTCCGATTCCTGCAAAACTTGTTTCAACGATTTGCTCTGCAAATCGGCGGGCAGGCGTTTGTGATACCAAGCCGTCGCGGTGTAGGAAGGAAAAATCAGCGGATAAGTCGAGTCGTTGCCTTCGGCGAAGCGAATCGTCTGAAAGTTCAATACAGTCGAAACCAATAAAATTCCGTTCAAACCGATGCCGCGCTCGAACAGATGATTTTAAAGTCCGGCGGCTCGCGTCGTGCCGTAGCTTTCGCCGACTAAAAACAGCGGCGAACTCCAGCGATTTTCGCGCCCCAAATACATACGGATAAATTCGCCGATTGATTCGATGTCGCCGTTGACCGAGAAAAACTTGCTCGCCAATTCCGGCTTCGTCATCCGCGAATAGCCCGTGCCAACCGGGTCAATGAAAACCAAATCCGTTTCGGTTAGCCACGTCTGCGCGTTGTCTTCCATTTCGTAGGGCGGCGGCGGCATCAAACCGTCGTCGAGCATTTTCACGCGCTTCGGACCTAACGCGCCGAGATGCAGCCAGACCGAAGCCGAACCGGGACCGCCGTTAAACGAAAACATCAGCGGACGATTTTTTTGTTTCGCCGCATCGTCCAAAATATAAGCCATATAAAAAATCTTCGCTTCCGTCTCGCCCGTTTGCGCGTTGCGAAGCGGCATAAATCCGGCGGTCGTCGTGTAATTTAGCGGCTTTCCGCCGACGCGAATCGAATGTTTCGTCGTTGCTGTCGGCTCGTCCAACATTTGGACAATCGGCGCGGGCGAAGGTTTCGGCGACGGCGATGGCTGCGGCTGTGCCGTTATCGTCGGCATTTGAAAAAGTAAAATAAACGATAGAAAGATTGTGCTGAACATAGTTTTATGATTGAAAACAAGGCGTTTGAATCGGAAATTTAACGCTTAACTTTTCTTTGAATTTGGAAATGAATCGTAATCTAAATTGCAACGAATTTGCATTAGTGTCAAGAATGCAGTTTGCCGCGCCGATTTAACCAGCCGGTGTCGGCAACGTGATAAAAAAAGTCGTGCCTCCCGTTTCATTCGCCGCCGCTTCGATGCGTCCGCCGTGCGCGGTGATAATTCCGTAGCAAACCGCCAAACCCAAGCCCGTTCCTTTGCCCGCCGGTTTGGTCGTGAAAAACGGGTCGAAAATTTGTTTGAGGTTTTCCGCCGCGATGCCGCTGCCGCTGTCGGCAATTTCAACCGTAATTTCCGCTTTCGATGCGGAAGTTTTGATAAACAATTCGCCGCCGTTCGGCATCGCGTCGCGGGCGTTGAGGAATAAATTCAAAAAGACTTGCTGTAATTGGTCGTGGTCGGCGAAAACCGGCGGCAGATTTTCCGCGAAAATCTTTTTCAAATTTAATTTTTGAAAGGATTTGTCAAAACTCGCCAGCCGCAGACTCGCGCTTATCACTTGATTTATCTCGACCGAACTTTTGGCGGCGGGACGAATCCGCGCGAAATCCATCATATCGCGCGTTACCTGCGTGATGCGGTTGATTTGCGTTGAAATCAGTTTCATTTTTTCAACCGTGTCATTATTCAAATCGTTTTTCGCCTGCATCATCTGAATCAGAGACGAAATCGAAGCCAGCGGATTGTTGACTTCGTGCGCTAATCCGGCGGAAAGCGTTCCCATCGCGGCGAGTTTTTCCGTGCGAATCAGTTGTTCGTTTAACTGCCGAAGCTGTTCGATGTCGTCCGCCATCTTGCGGCTCATCTCGTTAAAAGAGTCGGCGAGCAGACCGATTTCGTCGTTGCTTTTTCGCAAATCAACTTCCGTCCCGTAATCGCCGTTCGTTACCTGCACGGCGGCGACGGTGAGTTTTTGAAGCGGGCGCGAAATCGTCCGCACAATCAAAAGCACGAGCAGCAAGTTCGGCACGAGCGCGGAAATGACGCTGAAAACCAGGTATTTGCGCCACGCTTCAAACGTCATTCCGTCCTGAAACGCCCACCAGACAATCGGGATTTGAAAGATGATAAAACTCAAAATCGCCACCGACGCGATGCTCAGAGCGATTTTATAGGCAATCGGGAACAGCCGAAATTGGTCGAGCGCGGTTTGCAGCGAGAAAAGTTTAAAATTGGAAATCGCGTAGGCGTAAATCAAAACGCCGGGCAAAACGAAAATCGTGCTGTAAGGCAGCAGTTCATAAATGCCGAAAAACGGCAGACCGATATTCGCCAGCGTTTTCAAAACGCCCGTAATAATAACTGCCCAGAGAATCGCGCCGACTTGCTGACCACGCTGTGTGCCTTGATATTGGCGGTATTTTTGAAAGAGAATGATTGCGCCGAAACCGAACACAAAATAGACGTAAGCGACGAAAACATACGCCAGCGGCGCGAGGTCAATGACGAATTGATTGTTGACGAATCCGACTTGCCGCCATAAAAGTCCGAAGGCAGCGGCGGGAATCAAAACCAGACTTGGCGCGAATAACACGGCGGCGCGTTTTTTCGGCATCGGCGAATCCGTCGGGAAAACCCCCGCGAAAACGCCCAACGCGCACTGCAATAAAAGAGCGATGATAAAACTCGCCGCCGCCCCCCAAATCGCCGATACCGTTTCGATTTGGAAATTCCAAAACACCAAATCCTTAATCGTCCAGAGCGCGAGAAAGGCGATAAAAGCGGCGAAAGTCTGATGAGCGCGATTGCGCGGATTTGCCACAAAGACGTAAAATCCGAGCGAAACTAATAAAAACAGCGCGAATAAATGAAGCAGAACGAGCATTGACATTTGTTTTAGCTTTAAACGCCGATAAAAGCAAAATTACGTTCGAGAGGCGGGCGTGAACGCGAATCAACTCGCCTGCTTTGCCGTCCACGATGACGATTTCGTTGTAACCGCCGCCGCCTTTGGTGGTGTTCGATTTCATTCCCATCATATTGGAGTTGGCGGGCAATTCATACGGCGGCATCTGCGCCGGATTATAAACCGAACCCGTTACAATCGGTCGGTCGGGGTCGCCTTCCAAGAACTCGACGACGACTTCCTGACCAATGCGCGGAATGCAAACCGTTCCCCAATTGCCGCCCGCCAAAGGTTGGGAAACGCGCATCCAACACGAACCGGCGACATGGTATTTGCCGTTTCGATCCCAATGAAACTGGACTTTAACGCGCCCGTATTTGTCGGTGAATATCTCTTCGTCCGCCAACATACCGACGAAACAAGTATATCAATCGGCAACTTCAAAATTATAAACTCGCTTTGGTTCGTAATTAAAATTGGTTTCTATTACTTCAAGTTCTTCGCGTTCTCGCGTGAGAATTTTATCGCCCGCCTGTAACTCAGCCGCGTCTTTCCAACCGTGGGCGGTATAGAATGGATGCTCGGCGGTTGTTTCAATCGTCTCTCGCGCCGTATAAAGTTCAATCGTGTGGTCGCATTCTCGCTCAACGGTTTGAACGACTTCCTTTAATTCAATCGCGCCGGTCGCTTCGTCGAACGCCCAGACTTTATCGCCCGGCTTGATTCGC
>JAJAYR010000367.1 GCA_026786155.1 Pyrinomonadaceae bacterium | reverse complement strand
GATTCAACGAACCCGCCCGCTCGCTGAAGGCGAGCAACAAATAGGTGGGCGATTGTTCGACGCTTTCAGCGTCGGAATGTTCTTTTGCTGACGTAGGGATGCGCTCATTACATTCGCTTTCCCTACGCTATAATGTTGGTCGCCTTCGGCGACAAAAACTAAAATCGCGTCAGGTGAGTTATAAAGTTCAAACACGCCGAACTGCCGGTTCAGAAGCGGTCGGAAATCTTAATTCGACCCGCGTCCCTTCGTTCTTTTTGCTTTCGATTCGCAGACTCGCCGCGTCGCCGTAATAATTTCGCAGACGCTGTTCGACGTTGTTTAAGCCGATGCTGTTTTCACGTTTTTTGACGAAATCCGCGCCGGTATTGGCGACCGTCAAATTCAAAAAAACTCGGTTGTTCTGCGTTTCGAGTCGGGCGGAAATGGAAACTTCGCCGCCTTTGGATGATTCGGCGATGCCGTGTTTGACGGCGTTTTCGACGAGCGGCTGTAAAATCAGCGACGGCACGCGAATCTTCAAACTGTCCGGCGGAATTTCTATTTTTACTTGCAGACGCTCCTCAAAACGGGCGCGTTCGATGTCGAGATACGATTCGATTAGTTTCATTTCGTCTTCGAGCAGGGAAAATTCTTTCGTCGAACTCAGCACGCCGCGCAAAAGCTGCGTTAGTTTCATCAAAGTCGCAAACGCTTTGTCGGGAGATGTGTTTATCAGATAACCGACGGTCGTCAGCGCGTTGAATAAAAAATGCGGATTGATTTGCGCCCGCAAAGCGGAAAGCTGCGCTTCGGTCGCCAGTTTGGAAAATTCCTGTTCGCGGATTGCCGTTTCGCAGCGTTCGTGCGTCACGCGCAGCGCGTCAATGCGCCGCGCCGCGAGCAGCGAAACGGCTTCGAGCATTTCGATTTCGTCGGACAAAAGTTTGCGCCCGCCCGCAAAGCCTTGCAGGTTGATTTTATAAAACGGCGGCTCGCCGGTCGGGATGAAAATTTCCGCGTCGTTCAGCGTAAAGTTTATCGCCGACAAATTAGTTTCGGTTTGACGGCTTTCCGTCCAAAACGCTTCACGCGCCGTCAGCGCAGAGGAAAGTTCACGGCAAATAGTCTCCAAAACGTCTTCGCTGTTTTCCTGTTTTTCAAATGATTGAGCCAGATTAACGCGCAGTTTTTCGTAATTGGCGCGGCGCAGAATTATTTTATCAACCAGCCAAACGGCGAAATCGTGCAGTTTCGGATAGACGAGCGCAGTCGTTACCCACAAAGTCAGGATAATAGCGATTGCCTGCGTGTCGTTGCGGTCGTGCGTTTCGTGATAATGCAGCAGCGGCGCGGCGACGAAAACGTATAATCCGAACGCGACCGCCGAAACGAGAACGAGCGACAGAGCGCGTTTGAGAAAAAGGTCGGCGAAGGCAAACCGGAAATCCTGCAAAAGGATGACGAAGGCAATCGGCAGACTCGATTGGTGCGCGACGAGTTCAACCAGCCACGATTTATCTTCCGCGTCGCCGCTCAGATGCAGAGCCGACACCGCGAAAATCAGCAGCGCACTCGCCCAGACTATTTTCTTTTCAAACGGCTGGCGAAAATTGAAAACGAATAAACCGATTAACAGCGCGATGGCGCCGAAACTCAGAACTTGCAGCGCAAAATCCGACGGCGCGACGGCAACCGAAATCGCCGAACGCAGATGCAGAATCGCCGCGAAAAAACTCAAGCCGTAAGCCGCGACGGTGAGAAATTTGCCGTGCTTGTTCTCCGAATTTTTCCACGCCGAATGAACGACGACCGACGGCAGAAAACCGAGCGCGGAATAAGAAACGGCAATTAAAAACGGCGGAATTATCACCCGCCCGAAATCCTGAGTGATGAAAATAAAAAGTTCGCCCGCGTTCCAGAGCAGACCGAGAACGGCGGCGGCAAACAGCAGCACATCGAACGAAGTTTTGGCACGGCGATGCCGCACGACCATCACGAGCAGCAGCGCGTAAAGGGCGACTCCGACCGTGAAGCCCAACAGATTTACCAGCGATGCGGAATTGAGCGTGTTCATCAATTTTGTTTAGAGTCCAAACTTTAGTTTGCCTCCGCCGCGCTGCGCTGGCGGAAAGACACGCTGAAGCGTGGACTCTGAACGTAAATCATTTCCCGATGCGAACTTTTTCGCGGTATTGGTTAATGGCGACGTAGATGACTTCGGCTTCGGTAACTTTGACTTTTTGACCGTGCGGCGAGCCGAAGCGTTCGGCTTCGACGACGACGTGAATCGTAATCGAAGTGCTGCCGACTTTCGTCGTTGCGGCGTAAAAGCTGACCAAATCGCCGATAAAAACCGGCTCGTGAAAGATGACTTCCTTCATCGCCCGCGTAACGAAACGGTCGTGTCCGGTGTGGCGCACGGCTTCCACGCCGCCCGCGATGTCAATGTAACTTAAAATAATTCCGCCGAAAACCGTGCCGTGCGCGTTCGTGTCGCGCGGCATCATCGTGATGCGAATCGCCGCATTTCGCAGTCGTTCCGCTTGTTTGTCTCGTTCTTCCGGTTGTTCCATTCTTAAGATTTTAACGCAAAGGCGCAAAGACGCGAAGACGCAAAGGTTTTTAAATTTTAGATTGATTAGTAGAGCAATTTTTAAGTTTTCTGTTGTTTCTGCGATTTGAAATTTCAAATTTGAGATTTCAAATCAAGGCAAAGATAAAAATCAAACAGCTTCAGTTAATACCAGATAACTTAAAAATTGCTCTACTAATTCTACTTTGTGAGATTAAACGGAATTGATAAAAAGAGCAAAAAGTAGGATAAATAAAGGACTATGAGAATACCTGTTGATGAAAAAAACTTGAGAATTATTCAGGCAAATATCGGCGACGGTTTGCCTGTCGGAGAAAAGATCGAACTATTCACGCTTTTGAGTATTTGCAAGGCTTGTTTCACGAATGCAAGAGCAATGTAGAGAGGATGGTCGAACGCCTTCCAGAGAGTAACTATCAGCAATTGCAACATTTTATTTCAGATTCGGAGTGGGACGCAAAGGCTGTGATGAATGATGTGGCAGAAAATACAAACCTGAGTCTTGAATCTTTGGCGGGCGAAAAAGGGCTGATATTAGATGAAAGCGGGAATGAGAAAGCGGGGAAAAATAGTGTCGGAGTAGCTCGCCAATACATCGGGAATGTCGGGAAAGTATGCAATTCGCAAATCGGAGTGTCTGCGGGCTTGAGTCGCGGGGATAAAATTGGTTTGGTGGGAGCGCGGTTGTATTTGCCGCGAGAATGGATCAAGGACAAGCAACGGTGGGAAAAGGCGGGAATACCAAAAGAGGCGAGGAAATATCGGAGCAAACCGGAGTTGGGATTGGAAATAATCAAAGAGTTGGAAGGCTTGATTGAATACGATTGGGTCGGCGGAGACAGTATTTACGGGAACTCGCCGGAGTTGCGGAAGTCGCTGCGAGAGTTAGGGAAAGCGTATGTGCTGGATGTCGGAGAGGAGTTGCAAGGGTGTCTCGAAAAGCCGCATCCCTTTCTGCCGAAAAGTCTTGGCAGAGGACGCACGAGAAGTCGTTTGGTGATTGCAGAAGAAAAGATAAGTTTGAAGAAATTGATTGGAGAAATCGAAGCGAGGGAGTGGCAAACAATCGAATAGCGGGAAGGAACAAAGGGTGTGCTGGTGAGAGAAGCAGTCTTGAAAAAGGTGTGGATCTGGAAAAAAGGGACGGCTGAAATAGAAGAAGCCCAAGTTTTGATAAGTCGAAAGTCAGATCAAACAGAAGTAAAATATAGTTTGTGCGATGAGCCGCAAGGTGAGCTACGGGTAGAAACCGCTTTATTTAGGCAAATGCAAAGATATTGGATAGAGCGCGGATTCCAAGAAATCAAAGAGCAAATCGGGTTGCATCAATATCAAGTGCGCGGGTGGAAAGCGTGGCATCACCACATCGCCTTGACAATGATGGCGTTGCATTTCATTTTCGAAACACAAGTGGAACATGCCGAAAACTTACCGTTAATGTCGTGTGGAGATGTCAAATTGATGTTGGGGAATATCTTGAAAAACAAGTTGGATGAGCCTGAAATACTAATGCAAACCATCCATCAACGCCACAAGGTTCGCCGAGATGACATCTTGAGAAGAAGGCAATTTTTAATCTGACAAAGTAGAATTAGGGATATGTAAAAAATAACTTATAACGATACAATAATAGCAACTTAGGAATTTGAAAAGCTATAAACTATGAACAAAAGTTCGGAACAATTATTTTTCGAGAAGTTGGATGAAAAGCAAAAGCGTCTTTTTGCCGCCTTGAAAGCTAACCAACCCGGCTATTTTGGGGTTCATCAAGTTTCGCTTGAACTTGGCATTCATCCGCATACGATT
>JAJAYR010000366.1 GCA_026786155.1 Pyrinomonadaceae bacterium | reverse complement strand
TGTCGGTTCTGCCGTCGCCGTCAAAATCGCCCGCCGCCGGAATGTCGCTGCTCGCTCCGAATGCCAAGCCGGAAAATCCACTCGTCGAATTCTGTAAATACCAGGTGCCGTTTGACGGGCGGAAAACCGCGAAATCGGAGCGTCCGTCGCCGTCGAAATCATAATTGCGGCTCGACCCGTTGCCGTTGCCGACGGGCGTTCCGACCAACCTGATAATCGGCTGGTCTTGGGCGCTCGGCTGACTCGTGCCGCCGCGCGTCGCGTATTGACCTTCCGCCGAACTTTGATTGTCGAGGTAGAGACACGCGCCGCAATTGACCGCGCCTGCGTCGGTCGTGGTGTTGATACCGATTCCAGCGATGCCGCGAAAACCGATAAAATAGCGCGTTCCGGCATTTAAAGTAACCGGCGCAAAGTTCACGCCGCCCAAACGTCCACGCGCCGTCGAAGTATTGAAAACCACCGAGCGCAGCAGCGTTCCGCCTGCCGCACGGCGGTCGGTTAAAACCTCGACCGTGACATTTCTGTCCTGTGAGCCGGTTTGCTGAATGGCATTAAAATTGGTTTGCACACCGGTCAGACTAAACGGCACGGCGGGCGTAATATACCAGCCGACCGCCGTTAAAGTCGCATCCCAAACTAATAATTGCGATGAATTAACATCGTTGTAACCCAGTCGGACTTGCGCGGTCGGCGTGGTTTGCGCGTTGGCAAAAAAAGCCGAGAAAATAAATAAAAATAAACAGACTGCCAAAAAATTCTTTCTCATTGTTTTGTCTCCTTAAAGTTTTACTTTGACGGCAGAGCCGTAAAGTTTAGGTTGTTGGTTTTTTCGTTTAAATTCAAAATTTGAACCGGCTGCGGAAATTGAAAACGCTTGTGGCTGACGGCGACGATGTAGGTTTCGCCGACCGCGACATCGGGAAAACGGTAGTAGCCGAACGGATTGCTCAAGGCGTAGCGCGGCTGTCCGGTTGCATCGGTGAGAGTGATTCGGGCGTTGAAAATTCCGCGTCCGTCGGCGGTTGTAATTCGCCCGCTGATTTCGACACTCGCCGCCGTCGGTGCGGAAGATTCAAACGCGCCGATGTCAACCGTCGTGCCGTTGATGCGCTGAAAACCCGCGCCGCGCTGGTCGGTCGTCAACGGCAGATTGTTTTGGTCAACCGCAAGCGCGTTGCTTCCGGCGTTGATTGCCAAACTCGTATTTGAACTGAAGGAATGAGTTTGCGTCGCGCCGCCATTATTTCCCAAAGCATTTAATTGCGGATTGACGGGAACGGCGATTGTGCCGACGATGTTGCCATTCGCGCCGTTGACCAGTCCGGTCGAGCCGTCCGATTTGCCGATCAAATTATTAAATGAACTGCTGAAAGCTCCGAAAACATCGGACGCGCCGCCGGTGTTGGCGGCGACAATCGTGTTTCGCAGAAATGAAGATTGATTAGTATTTTCGTTGTAGAAACCGCTGCCGAGAGTCGAAAAATTAGTCGCAATCGTCGCGTTGGTAACGGTCGTTCCCGCGCCCAAATCGTAAAAACCGCCGCCTGTGCCTTGATACGCCGAGTTGAACGAAATCGTGCTGTTAATAATTCCGACCGCGAATTGTGCGCCGTTGCTGATGCCGCCGCCATTGCCCGCCGTGATGTTTCCAGAAACCTAACTTCTGATGACGGTTAAAAACCCGACGTTATGTATTCCGCCGCCGCTGCTGCCCGCGAGTGTGCTGGTCGGCTGGTCGGAACTGTTAAAGCCGACGGTGCTTTCGGTAATCGTCAGCGTTCCGCCGTTGGCGATGCCGCCGCCTTTGAACACGGCGGAATTGACGTTGATGACGCTGTTGGAAATCGTCATCGTGCCGGTATTATAAACGCCGCCCGCGTCTCCGGTGGCTTCATTTCCGCTGAACGTGCAGTTCGTTATGGTTGTCGTCGCGCCTTGATTCCAAATTCCGCCGCCGACAAATTCCTTGCCATCAACGACGGTCATTTTATCAAGCGTGAGATTACCAACACCCGCAATAATGACGTGAAAAGGGCGAAAAGTGCTGTTTGCTTTATCACCCGCAACGGTTACGCCGCTTCCACCTTGGATTGAAATAACCGAAGTAATATCGGGTAACGCGCTTGTTAATTGAATCGAAGTTACGCCCGCATTGAAATTTATCATGTCGCTTCCGGCGGCGAGATTGGCGGCTTTGACGGCTTCGCGCAGCGAGCAATCGCCCAATATGCAAGTCGCATTGTTGCGGTCATCGCTGCGGGTAACGGTAAAAACGGCGGCGTTTGCCGTGCCGGAAAATAATAAAAAACTCGTCAGCAACAGGCAAACGGCTGAAAATTCCTTTCTCATAATGCAAACTTCCTCTATAATGTTGGTCAAATTCGTTGAAGCTAAAAAATAGGTCAAATCGTCGCTGGAAAAAGGAAAGTTAGCGGAAAGTTAGCGGAAATTTGCCGATGAAAACGGAAAATCGAGAAACAAATTGTTACAAGTTTGCCGATTTCACACTTGAAACCGAAGCGCAGACACTTTCGCGTCAAAATGAACCGATTCATCTGGCGAAGCGTCCGTTCGAGATTTTGCTGTTTTTGATTGAAAACCGTGAGCGCGTCGTCAGCCGCGACGAACTGCTCGATAAATTTTGGGACGGACACGATGTGTATGACGACGTTTTGCGGAAAACCGTCAGCGCGATTCGCCACGCTTTGCACGATACGAAAAAACCGGCGCAGTTGATCGAAACGCGGCGCGGCAGCGGTTTCCGGTTTATCGGCGAAGTTGAGGAAGTTCAAAGTGAACAGTCCAAAGTGAACAGTTTGAAAGCGGAAGTCAAACCTTTGACTGTCTTTGACGAACCGACAAATCAGCAGAATTTCGCGCCGCCGAAAATATCTTTTTGGCGTTCGCGGATTGTTTTGCTTTCGATTCTGGGCTTGATTTTGTTTTTGTCGGCGAGTTTTGCGGTGAACAGTTATCTGCCGCGCAACGCGAAAAACGACCGCCGTCAAATGCCGAAAATCGCCGCCATCGCGGTTTTGCCGCTTCGTAATTTGACGGGCGATGCCGCGAACGATTATTTGTCCGACGGTTTGAGCGAAGGTTTAATCAACGAGTTTTCGCGGCACGGCGAACTGAAAGTCATCTCGCGCAGTTCGAGTTTCGCGTTCAAAAATAAAGATGTCGAACCGCGCGACATCGGCGAAAAATTGCAAGTCGAAGCGATTTTAGAAGGCAGCCTGCGAAAATTCGGCGATGAGATGCGGCTCGAAGTGAATCTGGTTGATGCCAGAGACGGCAAAGTTTTATGGACGAACGACGCGGCAAAAAGTTCGCTCCGCAACATTTTCACGGCGCAAAACAAAATTGCCTGCGAAGTTCTGGCGAAAATCGAAGCGGGCAACTGCTCGCCGCCCGAAGCCGCCCAAAACATTGATGCCGAAGCCTATCGTCTTTATTTGCAGGGCGTTCAGCTTCGGAAAGATTTATCTTTGGAAGCGATGACCAAAGCCGTCGGATTTTATGAACAGGCGTTAAAAATCGCCCCGAATTTCGCTGAAGCGCACGGAGCCATCGCCACGACTTACGTCATAATGGAATCGAATTCACAAGTTCCGCCGCGTTCCGTTATCAAAAAAGCCGAATTTCACGCGAACGAAGCCCTGAAAATTGACGAGAATTCGGTTGACGCACTGCTGGTTTTGAGCGAGACGAAAACTTCTGAAAATTACGATTTAAAGTTGAGCGAAAGCCTTCTGCGGCAAGCCGTCGAGAAAAATCCGAACCACGCGCGGGCGCGAATGTGGCTGGCAAATGTTCTGACGGTGCGCGGAAAATTTGCCGAAGCCGAAAGCCAATTGCTTTATGCTCAACAAATAGACCCGCTTTCGCCAGGCGTTCGATTAAATTTATCCGAACTTTATCTTTATTGGCGCAAACCCGAAAAAGCGATTGAACAGTCAGATTTTCTGCTCGACCAAAACGCGGCAAATCCATCGGCGTTGTTGATGAAGGCAAGGGCTTATTTGCAAAAAGGCGATATTGAGCAGGCGCGGAAATTTTGGGAGATGCTTTCCGATAAAGATGACGATTCTTCAATTGATTTTTTGATAAAGCAAGGCAAAACCGTTGAAGCGCGAACGGCAATCGAAAAGCTCGCCGCGGCGGAAAGAGGCGTAACTTCGCCGTATCGCATCGGTTGTTTATACGCCGCACTCGGCGACCGCGAAAAGGCTTTCGGATGGCTCGAAAAATCCTACGACGTTCGCCAAGCCGATTTGATTTCAATGAAAATTGACCCCGCGCTTGATTCTCTGCACGACGACGCGCGTTATCAGGATTTGCTGCGGCGAATTAATTTAAGCGATTGAGTTTTCGGACATTTTTCTTTGAATCAGCGAGGTTAAAAGAGCAGTAATTTGCTAATTAAGCAGGTAAGCAAAAGTTTGGCGGCATTATGAAAAGTTCAGAGTCCAAACTTTAGTTTGTCTGC
>JAJAYR010000365.1 GCA_026786155.1 Pyrinomonadaceae bacterium | reverse complement strand
GGTTTCGGCTGATTATCCGAAACCGTCGCCGTCGCGCTGTCGCCGTTTTCCGTCGGCGCATTGCCGTTCAGCAAATCGCCGAAAAACGTGCGCCACGATTCGTCAACCAGATTCGGGTCGGATTGAAATCGGTTTAATAAACCTTCGACGTAACTGGCGTTTGCACCGAAGTTTTCGGAAATGTATTCGGTCAGATTTGCTTGATTTTTGCTCACTTTATTAAATTACCTCGTTCGGATATTCGCGGAAAATAAAAGCTAATTTTAACGCAAAAAGAATAAAAAAACTAAGTGAAGGAAAATTGCTGCAAATTACTTTTTCGGCGGACGCAGCGATTCAAACATCTGCATCACTTTTTCGCGCGGCAGTTCGGTGAAAAGATTAAATTGTCCGGCACTCGTCAAACTCGCGCCGCCGTCGAGATAAATCACTTCGCCGGTCAGATAAGAACTCAAATCCGACAGCAGAAAAACCGCCATATCGGTTAATTCATCGTGTTCGCCGACTCTTTGCAGCGGAATCAATTTATACATTTTCTCCGCCAATCTTTCGTCCGGCATCAGCCGCGAATTCGCGCCTTCGGTCGGAAAAGGTCCGGGCGCAATCGCGTTCAGACGAATTCCATAAACGCCCCATTCCGCCGCGAGTGATTTCATCAGCGCGATAATTCCGGCTTTGGAAACTGCCGACGGCACGAGAAACGCGCTGCCGTGTTCGGCGTAAGTCGTTACGATGGACATCACGCTGCCCGCGTGTTTGCGCTCAATCCAACGCCGCCCGCAAGCCTGCGTCGCGTAGAACGAGCCGTAAAGATTCGTTTTGACAATCGCGTCAAAGCCGTTCGGTGTCAGTTGTTCGGTCGGCGCGAGAAAATTTCCCGCCGCGTTGTTCACGAGTTTCGTAACATTGCCCTGCCGATTTTCGGCTTCGACAATCATCGCTTCGACCGCTTCGGCTTCTTTGATATTGCACGAAATTCCTTCGGCTTTGCCGCCGTTATCTTTAATTTCCCGCGCCGTTTCGAGCAGCGGTTCTTCGCGTCTGCCGCAAATCGTCACCGACGCGCCGAGCGTCGCAAACCGCATCGCCATCGCTCTGCCCAAACCCGTGCCGCCGCCGGTAACGACGATGTGTTCATCCTTGAAAATCTCTTGATTATAAAGTTCCGCCATCAAATTTCTCCTCTTTTTTATTATGGAACGCCGGCATCCTGCCGGCATTGAGCGTCGCTTCGGCGCGAAAACAGTCGCGCGTAGTTTAAGCGGACGAAGGTAGCGACAGTTTTTTTTCGCGCTCTCGAAGATCTTGCCGGCAGGATGCCGGCGCTCCAGTCGCAAAATTAACTGCCGCAAATCTCGTCAATCGCTGCTTCGTATTTCTCATCAATCACGCCGCGTTTGATTTTCAAAGTCGGAGTCATTTCGCCTTTATCAATCGAAAATTCACGCGATAATAAATAAACTCTTTTGACCCGTTCGTGGTCGTTCATTTCGCGCGTGAATTCGACGGCATCGCGCTGCACTCGTTTAATCACAAACGGATTTTCACACATTTCTTCGCGCGAACCTTCCGCCGCGATGCCTTCTTCCTCTAAAGTTTGTTTGAGCGTTTCCCAATCCGGCACAATCAACGCGCCGACTTGTTTCCGCCCCGAACCGACGGCGACGGCTTGCGAAACCAGCGGCGACTGTTTCAAAAGACTTTCGACTTGCTGCGGCGCGACGTATTTGCCGTTCGATAATTTAAATAAATCCTTTTTGCGGTCGGTGATGAAAAAATGTCCGTCCTCGTCTTTATAACCGACATCGCCCGTGTGATAAAAACCGTCTTCGTCAATAACTTTCGCGGTTTCTTCCGGGTTATTGAGATAGCCGCGCATCACGTTTTTGCCGCGAATCAGAATTTCGCCGTCCGCTTCGGCGATTGTCATTTCGATTCCGTCGAGCGGCGTTCCGATTGAGCCGACTTTGCTGTCTTCGGGACGATTGACGCAGGTAACGCACGCTTCGGTCATTCCGTAGCCTTGCAGAACCGGGATGCCCGCCGCCCAAAATGCGTTCGATAATTTTTTAGAAAGCGGTGCGCCGCCCGATACGAAAAACCGGATGCTGCCGCCGACACCCGTCCGCCATTTGGAAAAAACCAGACGGTTGGCAATCGCGTGTTTCAAAAACAAACCTGTCGGAACTTTTTCGCCTTTATCTTTGGCGTTCCAGTATTCCTGCCCGACCGTCAACGCCCAATCGAACAAAGACGTTCTCCAGCCACCCGCCGACTTCCCTTTTTTGACGATTTTGTGATAGACCTGCTCGAACAGACGCGGCACGGCGGTCATAATCGTCGGTTTGACTTCGCTCAAAAACGCGCCGATTTGGTCGAACGACGCGCAAAAGTGAATTGCCACGCCGTTGGCGCACAAAACGTAAAAAACGGTGCGCTCGAAAATGTGCGAGAGCGGCAGAACCGCCAGCGAACGGTCGGTCGTTTTAATCGGCAGACTTTTGGAAACCGCCGTGATGCTGGAAGTAAAATTTTCGTGCGTCAGCATCGCGCCTTTCGGTTCGCCCGTCGTCCCGGAAGTGTAAATTATCGTTGCCAAATCGTCGGCTTTGATTTGGGCGAGGTTCGTTTCAAAAATCTGCGAATCAACTTTTTCCAGTTCTTTGCCGCGATTTTCGAGCGTTTGATAAGTTATCGCCCGATTGTCGTTTTCGGGAACGGCGTCATCGTCAAAAAAGATTAATTTTTCCAGACGCTCGACCGATTGAATGGCATTTTCGGCGTGGCGAAAAATCTTTTTGCCCGACACGAAAAGCATTTTCGCGCCGGAATCTTCTAAAATATAACGAATCTGCTCGACCGCTTGCGTCGTGTAAATCGGCACGTTGACGGCGCGTAAGGATAGAATCGCCAAATCGGTCAGCGACCATTCGGGACGATTTTCGGAAATAATGGCGATGCGGTCGCCCGCTTTGACACCTAAATCGGCGAGTCCGAGCGCAATATGTTTGATTTTTTCAATAATCGTTTCGCCCGAAAGATTTTCCCAGACATCGTTTATTTTATGACTGAGCGCGTCGCGTTTGTTGTGGCGGCGAAACGATTCGAGGCAAAAATGCGGAATCGTCTGCGGCAAATTCTCAAATCCGATTAAATTTTCAGCAATCATTATTAAATCAACCTTTAAAAATTCAGATTCTTAAAGCAAGTGTTTGATATTAACATTTTTGCTCAAAATCGTCGTGCTTTGATGAACGAAATGAAAAATCGTTTTCCATAATTTTTAGGCGGAAACCCGCACGTTAGTAAGGATGCCAACGCTCAATCCCCTTACTAACGTGCGGATTTCCGCATTAGTCATTTAACTCCAATAACTGCGGTCGAGCGAACGATAATTTATCGCTTCGCTGAGATGCGTCGAAGTGATGTTTTCACTCGCTTCCAAATCGGCAATCGTGCGGGAAACCTTTAAAATTCTATCGTGAGCGCGGGCTGATAAACCTTGTTTGAGCATCGCGCGTTCGAGCAGATTTTCGCTGTCGGAATCTATCACGCAGAATTGGCGAATCTGCGTCGGCGACATCGCCGAATTAGAGAAAATGCCGCCACAGCCCGCGAATCTTTCCAACTGAATTGCCCGCGCTTTGATGACCCGCGCCCGAATCGTTTCGGAACTTTCGCCGACGGGAACGCCTTTGCCGCGCAACTCCTTGAAATTAACGGCGGGAACGTCTATGTGAATATCAATTCGGTCCATCAGCGGTCCCGAAATTCTGCCGACGTAACGCTGAATTTGCATCGGCGAACATTGGCATTCGCGCTGTGAACCGAAGTAGCCGCACGGACACGGATTCATCGAAGCAACCAAAGTGAAATGCGCCGGAAACGTCAGCGAAGTCGCGGCGCGTGAAATCGTAACCTGTTTGTCTTCCATCGGTTGCCGCAGAACTTCGAGGACATTTCGATCAAATTCCGGTAACTCGTCTAAAAATAAAACGCCGAGATGAGCGAGCGAAACTTCACCCGGTTTCGGAATCGAACCGCCGCCGATCAGTCCGGCTTGCGAAACTGTGTGATGCGGATTTTTGAAAGGTCG
>JAJAYR010000364.1 GCA_026786155.1 Pyrinomonadaceae bacterium | reverse complement strand
GGCAAAGCCTTTCCGCCCAGCGGCGGGCAAAGCCCGAAAAAACATTCGCCGCGTAACATCAGTAATAAATTCAGTCTTTTGACCGAATAAACAGCGAATAGTTAATAGCGAACAGCGAATAGTTGCGGTGCGCGGCGTTGTTCGTTATCAACTACCAACTGTTCGTTGTTTAACGAAGGTAACAATCCTTAAAGTCGAATAGGATTTAAAAATGAATTTTAATCGAGAAATTCGTTGATAGGTTCGGCGTTATGACACTTTTACAAACTGTCCCAATCAATCTTTGAAAATGTTTTCAAACGAAGCGCGAATGTTCAGACGATGAACGGTCAGCCGTTCAAACAAATCGCCGACTGAAGCCAAAGACATTCGTTTGGCGATAATTTCCAAAGCCTTTTGATTGGCAAGCGGAATTTTGCTCGAACGCCCGACGGTCAGCCGCAAATGGTGGTCGAGTTCGGTCAGAAATTCGTAGCCGTCGGCGAAGTTTTGAAAATCTGCGCGGCAAACAGATTTGTTTTCGGAGAGTTTTTCGAGAATAAAAGCCGTCGAACGATTCTCCGCGTCGTCCGGCACATCGTCGCGCAACTGCAAGAAACGGACGGCGAAATAAACGTCGAGCATTCCGCCCGCGCCGAATTTGATGTCAATTTCCTTGCCGGTTCGTCGGCTCGATTTTTCAGTTTCAAGGCGTTCACGAATGCGCCGCGTTTCTGCCTTGAGAGTTGAGAGTCGAGAGTCGAGAGTCGAGAGTTTTTGCGCGTTTCGGTGAATGATTTTTCTGGCTTCAATCTCGGTTTCTTTCGCTAAATCCAAATCGCCCGCCGTGCCGCGCAGTTTGACGTAAGCGAGCCATTCCCACATCGCCGCGCGGTTTTCCAGATAATTCAAAAAAGCCGTTTTGCTAATCGAAGTCGCGCCGTTTTTGCCGTCGGGACGCAGCCGCAAATCAACGCGGTAGAGTGAGCCGTCGCGCGTCAAACTCGACAGCGCGGTGACGAAAATCTCGACGGCGCGGGCGTAGAAAAGTGATGAAGGCTGAGGGCTGAGGGATGAAAATAAATCATCTTTTTCAGCGTCGTGAACTAAAATTAAATCCAAATCCGAGCCGTAATCCATTCCGCCGCCGCCGAGTTTTCCCAAACCTAAAACGGCGAAAGGGAATCGGGCAATCGTCATCGAAAAACGTCGTTCGAGTTCGCGCTTGGTAATCAAAAGCGCGGCTTCGATGCTCGCTTCGGCAAGTTTTGTTTGCAGCCGTTTGGAATTTTGGCGCGTCATTTTGCCGAAAATGTCGAAGGCGGCGATTTCCAATAAAAAGCGCGACCACGTTCGACGCAAAACGGCTAAATCGTTTTTGAAATCGGTTTGTTTTTCGACGGCGGCGATGAAAATCGGTTGATAATCGGATTCGGAAAATTCATCAAGCGGCGACGGCAGATTTTTTATCAAATTCGGATTAGCGGCTATCATTTCGGCGAAATGAGCGGACGTTTCCGAAATAATGCGCGTCGTTTCCAAATGCTCGTCGCCCGCCGCGATTTTGACATCGGACTTTTTCAAAGACGAAAAAATCGTATTCATTCTGCTTTCGGCAACCGGCGAAATTTGTTCGGAATCTTTCAGGATTTTTTCGGCGTTCGCGGCAAATTCTTTTTCGTTGAAGACGCGCCGGAAAATTCGATTGACGTTTTCGGTGTGAAGTTTCAGCGCGGTTTCAAAGTCGGCTGAGTTCGCGCAATTCATTCGCCGCGCCAGCAACAAACGCTTTTCAATTTCGTTTGGAATTATATGAGTTTGCAAACCGTTTTCCATCTGCAAACGGTGTTCGAGCCGCCGCAGAAATTCATAAGCGGCGAAAAGTTCGGTCAATTCGCTTTCGGAAATATGTTTTCTATCAGCCAAACGACTCAAACTTATCAAAGTGTGCGGGGCGCGAAGCCATTCGTCTCGTCCGGCGTAGGCGAGTTGCAAAGCCTGCGCGATAAATTCGATTTCGCGGATGCCTCCGCGCCCAAGTTTGACGTTAAAATTTACGCCGGAAGTTTTTTCCGCGTTGATTTTTTCCTTCGACAGACGCACGTTCAGCAAGGCATTTTCGACGGTTTCGTCTTTTGAAAAGACGCTCGATTCGACGCTTTTGAAAAAGTTTTGAAAAATCTGCGCGTCGCCCGCCGATGACCGCGAACGAATCAAAACCTGTCGTTCCCAACTTCGCGCCGTCGTTTGAAAATAATTAACCGCGTCGTGCCGCGAAATCGCCAACGCGCCGACGCGACCGTGCGGGCGAAGGCGCAAATCAACGCGATACGCCGCGCCTTCGCCGGTTTTATCACCGACGAGTTTGACGATCAATTCGGCGAGTTTGATAAAGTATTCGCGGTTCGTAACCGCGCCGCGCGAACCGTTTCCGCTGGTCGTGCCGTCGTTTGAATAAAGAAAAAGCAGGTCAATATCGGAAGCGTAATTGGGTTCGTTCGAGCCGAGTTTGCCGAGCGCGACGATACCGAACTGCGCTTGCCGGACGCGGTTTTTCTCATCAACTTCGAGCGGTGCGCCGTAACGATTATCTAATTCCTGTCTGGCTTGCCGCAGCGCGTATTCCAAAATTGCGTCCGCCAAGTGAGAAATTTCTTCGGTGATTTCGGCGATGGTGCCGAGATTGCGAATGTCGCGCAGATAAATCCGCAAAAATTCGCGGCGGCGAAAACGCGCCAGCAAAACATTCGTCTCCAAACTCGAATTGGTCAGCGCGAATCTTTCCAGCGATTCTAAAAGTTCTTCTGTGCCGCGAACTTTCGACGAAACGCGCTGCCGATTGAGCCACGCGAGATAGCTTTTGTTTTGCAGCATCGTCATCGCCAGCAGCGGCGAAAATGCGGCGAGCGTCAGAACGTCGGACAGCAAACCTTCGTTTTTAACGAGTTTTTTTTCTTCGGCGGGAAATTTTTCAATCAGCGACGAATAAAATCGCCGTGCGCCGTCCGCGTCGGGCAAAGTTTTGATGAAGGATTCGATTTTTTCCGGCATTGCCATCGCCTTTAAGTTTCGGTTTCAGGTGGCAAGTTTCAAGTCGGCAAAGCATTCGGCTGAAACCGGAAATTGTCATTCGCGCTTTGACTTGGCGGCGGATTCGACTTAGTTTTGCAGTTTGAGAATCTGTTTGAAAACTCTGAAAACATAATAAAAAAAAGATTATAAACCGCTAAATACGCCAAATAAACGAAAAAAAGAATAATAAATTTTTCAGTTTGAGTTTTATTTTTAGCGTGTTTCGCGTGTTTAGCGGTTAAAATTTGAGTTTTCAAACAGTTTCTTGGGCTTAAGTTTCGGGTTTCGGGTTTCAGGTTTCAGGTAAATAAAATTGTTTTTCAACTTGAAACCTCAAACTCGAAACCTGAAACTTAATCGTATGAAAATAACTTCCGCCGAATTTATCAAAAGCGCGTTTAACCAATCGCATTGGACGACCGACGGTTTGCCGGAAATCTCCTTTCTCGGTCGCTCGAACGTCGGCAAATCGAGCCTTCTGAATTCGCTTTTGCAGCGCAAAGGCTTGGCGCGAACATCAAACACGCCGGGCAGAACCCAATCAAT
>JAJAYR010000363.1 GCA_026786155.1 Pyrinomonadaceae bacterium | reverse complement strand
TCGCTGGCGGAAGACACGCGCGGGGCGTGGACTCTGAACGAAAGCAAAATGCTTCATTACTTTTGCTTGGGTGCTTAGCTGATAACTGTCAGCGGTTTCGCCGTTTCAATTCCTTGTCAATCAAATCCAGTTCGCGGCTCATCTGTCCCATCACGGAGGTATTTTCTTTGGCGCGGCGAATCAGATACGGCACGGTATCTTCGACCGGACCGTAAGGCACGTATTTTGAAACATTGTATTGATTATCAGCCAAAATATACGAAAGATTATCGCTCATTCCGAAAAGCTGCGAAAAGAAAACGTGCGGGTGATTGTGCGGAATTTTCCGTTCTTCCATTTTTTGGGCGAGCATCTGAACGCTCTTTTCGTTGTGCGTTCCGGCGACGAAAGCGATGTTTTCGATATTTTGCAGACAGAAATCAATCGCCGCATCATAATCGCGGTCGGTCGCTTCTTTATCGGGCTGAATCGGCGACGGATAATTTGATTCTTCGGCTCGCATCCGTTCCTTTTCCATATACGCACCGCGCACGAGTTTGACGGCGAGCAAGTAACCGTTATCTTTGGCTTTTTGGTGCGATTCCTTTAGAAATTCCAAACGGTCGTGCCGGTAAAGCTGAATCGTATTAAAGACAATCGGCTTTTCGCGGTTGTATCGTTCCATCATACAAGCCGCCAGACGGTCAATCGCATTTTGAATCCAGGATTCTTCTGCGTCAATAAAGACGGGCTGGTCGAGGAGATGTGCCAATTTACAAATCTCGTCCACGCGGTCTTGAATGCGCTGCCATTTCGCCTTTCCTTTGGCGGTTAATTCAATTCCCGAACTCATTTTTTCGAGCGTTCCGAGCGGCGCGATGCCGGTTACTTTGAAAACCGCGAACGGGATATTTTCGTCGTCTCTGGCGCGTTTGATGGTTTCTTTAATCTCGTCCTTCGTGCGGCAGAAATCTTCTTCTTCGGATTTGCCTTCGACCGAATAATCCAAAATCGTGCCGATATGCGATTTGCCCAAATTGGCAATCGTCGGCTCGCATTCGGCAATCGTTTCGCCGCCGCAGAATTGGCGAAAAATTGTTTTCTTGATTAAAGTTTTGACCGGCAGATGGATTGACAAGGCGAAATTCGTCAGCGACGTTCCGAAATTCACGAGTGCCTGCGAACCCATCGTTTTGAAAAGCCAGTATTTTTCTTTGAGTTGGGCGTTTGTTTTGTCGGCGAAAGCGGTCGCCGTGTCCTGGAAGTTAAGTTTAAATTCGCTCATTAGATGTTTTCAATTTCCTTCAAAAAATCAAGAGTTTTTTTGGAAAATTTAATTCGGTCATAGACTTCTTTCAAATCGAAGCGGCATTCGATTGATTCGATTCGGCATACTTTGTCTAAACCGATAAAAGTATATTGCTTCCAACTGTTGTCATCCTGCCTGATGAAATGTTCGACCTGCGGTTTTTCCTGCGACACCAAAACGTAATCGGTCAGCGTTTCATTGAACATATTATACCTGATAAATTTGTCGTTTCTATCAAAAACTTCGGTCGAACCGGATAAAACTTCGATGATAGCTTTCGGGTTAAGGATGACATCCTTCTTTTTATCGTGATATTTTACTTCGCCGCAGACGACGACCAAATCGGGATATGAAAACATTCCTTTGGTTGATTTCCCGACTGCTTGAGCAAATCCGCCGCTTTTAACTTTCGCGTCTTTTGTCCTAACTCGACAATCCCTGCCTCTCAATTGATTGCCGAAGATAAGAATCAAATTAACGGAAATATCGCCGTGTTCATCCGATTCGCCAGCCATTCGATAAACTTCGCCGTCAATGTATTCGTGCCGTTCGACGGCGGCGCGTTCCATTGCCAGATATTCGTCAACCGTGTAATCAATTCGCGCCTTCGCTTTCAGTTTTGCAATTGCCATAAGGAACAATTTAACTACAATTCGCGGGAAAAATAAAAGGCGTTTTGTTTCTCGCTCCGAATTGCTTTATTATTGCCCTTTTGAATTATGAGCAAAGCACTACCGAAACGAAGCGAAAATTATTCCGAATGGTATAACGAAATCGTCAAACGCGCCGATTTAGCCGAAAATTCCGCCGTCAAAGGTTGTATGGTGATCAAGCCTTACGGTTTCAGCATTTGGGAGAAAATGCAGCGGGCATTAGACGATATGTTCAAAGCGACCGGACACCAAAACGCTTATTTCCCGCTGTTCGTGCCGAAAAGTTTTCTTGAAAAAGAAGAAGAACACGCCGCAGGTTTCGCTAAAGAATGCGCCGTCGTAACGCACTACCGCCTGAAAAAAAATCCCGACGGCAAAGGCTTAATCGTTGACCCGGAAGCCAAACTGACGGAAGAATTAATCGTGCGTCCGACTTCGGAAGCCGTCATTTGGCACACTTACAAAGGCTGGATTCAATCGTGGCGCGATTTGCCGCTGCTGATCAATCAATGGGCGAACGTCGTGCGCTGGGAAATGCGAACGCGACTTTTCCTGCGAACCACCGAATTTCTCTGGCAGGAAGGACACACGGCACACGCGACCAGCGCGGAAGCCGTCGAAGAAACCGAAAAGATGCTTGGCGTGTATGCGACTTTTGCCGAAGAATGGATGGCGATGCCGGTTTTAAAAGGTTTGAAATCGCCGAACGAACGCTTTGCGGGCGCGGTCGAAACTTACTGTATCGAAGCGTTGATGCAGGACGGAAAAGCCTTGCAATCTGGCACTTCGCATTTTCTCGGACAGAATTTTGCTAAATCCTTCGACGTAAAATTCGTCAACCAAGAGAATCAACTCGAATTCGCGTGGGCAACGAGTTGGGGCGTTTCAACCAGATTGATGGGTGCGTTGATTATGGCGCACTCGGACGATAACGGCTTGGTTTTGCCGCCGAAACTCGCGCCGATTCAGGTCGTCATCATCCCGATTTACAAAACGCCCGAAGATTTGGCGCAGATTTCGGAAAAGGTCAATCCGATTTACGAAGCATTAAAAGCGAAAGGAATTTCCGTTAAATACGACGACAGCGACCATCAGCGTTCCGGCTGGAAGTTCGCCGAATATGAATTAAAAGGTGTTCCCGTGCGTTTGGGTTTGGGAATGCGCGATTTAGGAAGCGGTACGATTGAGGTCGCCCGCCGCGACACTTTAACTAAAGAATCGCGCCCGATTGAAGGCGTTGAAGATTATATTTTTAATCTGCTCGACGAAATTCAAGCGAACATTTACCAAAAGGCTTTCAAGTTCCGCGAAGAAAATACTTTCACGGTTGATACCTGGGAAGATTTCAAGTCGCAAATCGAAAAAGGCGGATTTATTCTCGCGCACTGGGACGGAACGAGCGAGACGGAAGAAAAAATCAAAGCCGAAACC
>JAJAYR010000362.1 GCA_026786155.1 Pyrinomonadaceae bacterium | reverse complement strand
CACGTTCACAATGTCATTTCACCGGCTTTCAAACAAGCAATCAAATGGAAGATGCTAATTCAAAATCCGTGCGATTTGTGCGAACTTCCGCGAATGGAAAAAACCGAAATGATGTATTTTACTCCACAGGAATCGGGAAAGTTTCTTGAGTCGGCGAAAGATGATATATACTTTTCAGTGTTTCTTGTCGCTATCGAAACGGGAATGCGCCCGGAAGAATATCTTGGCTTGCAATGGAAAGACGTTGATTTTGAAAATAGTTCCTTAGCCGTCAGACGTGCTTTAGTCGCTAAAAAAGGCGGCGGATTTATTTTCACCGAACCGAAAACGAAGAAAAGCCGCCGAAGCATTCCGATTTCAAACACGGTAAAAAAGGCTCTAAAAGAGCATCGGCGCAAACAACTTGCCGAAAAATTCAAACTTGGCGCGGCTTATGAAAACTTTGATTTAGTTTTTGCCTCTGAAATCGGAACGCCTTTGCTTCACGGCAACCTTTTACGCCGACACTTCAAACCGATCAGAGACAAAGCCGAACTGCCGAAAATCCGAATGTATGATTTACGGCATACGACGGCAACCTTGCTTTTATCAGCGGGCGAAAATCCAAAGGTTGTTTCCGAGCGTTTAGGACACGCTTCAATCGTTTTAACCTTAGACACTTACAGCCACGTCCTGCCGACGATGCAAAGAACGGCAACCGATAAAATGGAAAAATTGATGCGCGGAAAGTAGTTTTTTGAGACTTGGCA
Source organism: Pyrinomonadaceae bacterium (assembly GCA_026786155.1). Taxonomy (GTDB): domain Bacteria; phylum Acidobacteriota; class Blastocatellia; order Pyrinomonadales; family Pyrinomonadaceae. Next base: position 3,157 of record JAJAYR010000362.1, on the reverse strand, counting down.
CACTCTAGGCACACAAACAAGAAAAGGGCATCTGTTACAGATGCCCTAAACTATTGAAAATAATGGTGATCCGAGAAGGACTCGAACCTTCGACCCAATGGTTAAAAGCCATTTGCTCTACCGACTGAGCTATCGGACCACACGGTTGAAAAACTAATAATTTTTCAACCGAATTTACGATTTTACATATCCGAAACGCGGTTGGCAAGTTTTGTGTGAAACTTTTCGCAAAATGTTTAATTTTTAAACCAGCCTTCCATCACCGAATCCGGCAGCAGTATCGTTTGGGCGCGTTCCGGTCCGGTTGAAATCAAGCCGATTTCGACTTCGATTGAGTTTGACAGAAACTCGACATATTCACGCGCTTTTGCCGGTAAATCTTCGATTTTCGTGATTCCTAAAGTTTCCGATTGCCACCCTTCGAGCGTTTCGTAAATCGGTTTGATTTTTTGTAAATCCTGCGAAACAGAGGGAAACGTATCAATCCGTTCGCCGTCAATTTCATAGCCGACGCAGACTTTTATTTGGTCGAGCGCATCGAGAACGTCTAATTTTGTCAGAGCGACCGAGTTAAATCCGTTCAGTTCCGCCGCGTATTTCGTGGCAATCGCGTCGAACCAACCGCAACGGCGCGGGCGTTTCGTCACCGAGCCGTATTCGTTGCCGCGCTGACGAATTAAATTCGCCATTTCTTCTTCAGCATCGAGCATTTCGGTTGGAAAAGGACCTTCGCCGACGCGCGTGGCGTAAGTTCTCACAATTCCCAAAACGCCGGAAATGTGGTGCGGCGGAATGCCCGTGCCGACCGCCGCGCCGCCCGCCGTCGGGTTTGACGAAGTAACATACGGATAAGTTCCGTGGTCAACATCAAGCAAGGTGGCTTGTGCGCCTTCCAGTAAAATCTTTTTATTTTGCTTGCGGGCTTCGGCGAAAAAGTGCGAAGTTTCGCAGACGAACGGGCGCAGACGTTCGGCGAGGGCGGAGATTTCATCGAAAATCCGGTCGGCGTAAAGCGGCGGCTGCCCGTAGGTTACGATGATGCGGTTGGCTTCTTCGAGATTACGTTCGATTCTCAATTTCAAAAGTTCGGGAACGAGCGCGTCGGAAACTCTGATGCCGCGTCGTCCGGCTTTGTCTTCGTAAGCGGGACCGATTCCTCTTAAAGTCGTGCCGATTTTTTCGTTGCCGAGCCGTTCTTCGGAAGTGTGGTCGAGGGCGCGGTGATACGGCATAATCAGATGAGCGCGGCTCGAAACTTTTAATCTTTCCGGCGAAATCGAAATGCCTTGCGCTTGCATCTGGTCAACTTCCTCAAAAAACGCCTTCGGATCAATGACCATTCCGTTGCCGAGAACGCAGACCGCCTCTTCGTGAATGATTCCCGACGGCAAAAGCCGCAAAACAAACGCTTTATCGCCAACATAAACGGAATGCCCGGCGTTGTGTCCGCCCTGGTAACGCGCTACGATGTCGAAGCGGTCGGCTAATAAATCCACAACTTTTCCTTTTCCTTCGTCGCCCCACTGGGCGCCGATGATGACAATTATCATAAATTTTGACTGTTAATTTATACGATTGATTTTCAATCAATTATTATCCGCAGGATTGGATTTTATTTGCAAATCCGAGAATCAAAATTATAAATTATGGTTATTTGAAGGTTGAGCGCAATTCAAGAAACGATTCGGAACAGATGATAACTGATAGATGAGAGATGAAAGATAAAATCTATCAGTTATCATCTGTTCCGAATCGTTGAAAGTTGATTTCAGATAAATTTAACCGCGTTTAGCCTTCAGCTATTTGACCGCTGATCTTTTTTCGATTTTCATTTTCATCCCGAATTTTGGTCGTAAAGTTATCATCGCCGAAACTGCGATTTTTTGGTCGGGCATTAAACTCAATTTCCAGCGTCTGCCGAGACCCGCGAGCAGCAAAACGCCTTCCATCCACGCGAAACTTTCGCCGATGCAGCTTCGCACACCTTTGCTGAACGGGAAATAAACAAACTTGTTACCGGCTTCTTTGATTGATAATTTTTCCCATCGTTCGGGAACGAATTCGTTCGGGTTTTCCCAAAACCTTTCGTCGCGGTGCATCACGAATTGACTCGCTAAAACCAATGATTTTTCGGATATTTTGTAGCCGCCGAACTCGTGTTCTTCGACGGCTAATCTGCCGACCGTCCACGCGGGCGGGAAAAGCCGCATTGATTCGGCTAAAATTTGTTCGGTGTATTTCAGGCGCGGATAATCTTCCGGCGTTAAAGATTTGTCGCCCAAAACTTCGTCGAGTTCGGCGTGAAATTTCTTTTCGGCTGCCGGGTTTTGCGACAACAGATAAAAAGTCCAAACCAGCGCGTTCGCCGTCGTTTCGTGTCCGGCTAAAAAGAGCGTCAAACATTCGTCGCGGACTTGTTTGTCGGTCATCGCGCCGCCGGTTTCTTCGTCCTGCGCGAGCAGCAGCATCGAAAGCAAATCGCCTTTGTCTGCGCCCGATTTTCTTCTTTCATCAATGATTTTGTAAATCACTTCATCAAGCGTTTTTCGTGCCAGTTTTAATCTTCTAATCGGCGGCAAGGGAAGTTTCTCCAAAATTTCGGAAAACGGAAAAAGCATAAAATTGAACATCGAAACAATCGTCGTCATCGCCGCGCCGACCTGCGCGGCTTCGTCTTCGACGTTTGCGCTAAACAAGGTTTTGCCGACAATCCAGAGCGTCAGGCGCATCATTTCCTTATCAATATCCCGAACATCGCCGTCGCGCCATTCACCCGAAAGCCGTTCGGAAAATTCAATCATTGATTCGGCGTAACCCGAAATTCGAGCGCGATGAAATGCCGGTTGAATCATTCGGCGTTGACGCAAATGAAACTCTTTTTCGCTCGTTAACAGACCTTCGCCGAGCAGACCTTTAGCGCGTTGGAGTGCGCGTCCTTTGATAAATTTTGAATGATTTGTAACCAGTAAATCGCGGACTAAATCAGGATGATTAACGAGAAAAACCGGAATACTGCCCATCCGAAAAGTCGTTACGTCGCCGAGTCTTGCGATATTCTGCAAAAATTCTACCGGATTTTTGCGAAACGAACGAAAATGTCCGCCAAATAAATCGGCTTTGACGGTTGGCGGCGAGTTTGGTTGAATCTGTTTCATCT
>JAJAYR010000361.1 GCA_026786155.1 Pyrinomonadaceae bacterium | reverse complement strand
GCGCCAAGCCGGTCGCCGGCAATTTTTCGGCTTCGGCTAAACCCTGCGCGTTGTTGCTTTCGGCTTCGGCTAAACCGAGTGCGCGGATGCGTCCGGCGTCGGCGCGACCTTCGGCTTCGACGGCGAAAGCGCGACCTTCGCCTTCGCGCTGGAGTTTGGCGGCATCGGCTTCGGCTTGCGCGATTTGCGCTTGTTTGTTGCCTTCAGCGGTTAGAATCGCCGCTTCCTGCTGACCCTGCGCGAGCAGCACCGCTGCTTTGCGTTGCGCTTCAGCGGCTTTGACGACCGTCGCTTCGAGTTCCTTTTCCTTACGCAAAACTTCCTGTTCCTGCACGGCGATTTGTTCCTGTGTCCGAATTCTTTCAATGCGAACTTCTTCGGCGACGACTTCCTGCTGCGCTTTGGCTTCGGCGAGCGGTCCGGCTTGATTGGCTTTGGCGCGTTCGCTCTGGATTTCGGCGGCGACCTGCGCTTTTTGAATTTCGGTTTCGCGGTTCGATTGGGCGATTAATGCTTCGGTGTTAAGACGAACTTTTTCGCCTTCCTGCAATGCCAGCGACGCTTTTATTTTTGAATCGCGGTTGGCTTCCGCCTGCCCGATTTCCGCGTCGCGTTTGACTTCCGCCGTCCGCCGTTTGCCGAGCGCGTCGAGATAACCTTCTTCGTCGGAAATTTCCTGAATCGTCAGCGCGTCCAAGCCGATGCCCATTTTTTCCAAATCGCCCGCCGCTTCGGATGTTAATTTCTGCGCGAAACTTTGCCGGTCATTATTGATTTCTTCGACGGTCAAAGTTCCGAGAATCGCCCGCAAATGTCCTTCAAGCGTTTGAAAAATCAATTCGTGAAACTGCGCTTGCGGCATTCCCAAAAAGCGTTCCGCCGCCGCCCGCAGCGATTCGTCGTCGCCTTTGATTTTGACGTTGGCGACGGCTTTGACCGAAACGGGAACGCCTTGCGAAGTGTAAGCGCGGGTCGTGGCGAGCGGCACGGTTATCACGTTTAAATCGAGATATTCGACCTTTTCGAGAAACGGCACGACGAGCGTCGCGCCGCCGCGCACTTGCCGATAACCGACCGTCGTGCCGTCGCCCAAACGCCTGGTGCGCCCGGAAATAATCGCCGCCTGATTCGGCGAAACTTTGATGTAATTTTTGCTCAAAAGCATCAGCACGATGAGCAGAGCGACGACGATGCCGACGACCACGCCGATCACTAAAATTAAAGATTCAAACATTTATTTACCTCTGTTAAAATTCCAAATTTCAAATTCCAGATTCGGTTTTCCAATTTGGAATTTGAAATCTGGAATTTGGATTAACCTTCTTCCAAAAAAAGCGAATGTCTTTCGCCGGTATCAACGCTGACAATCACCGAATCGCTGCCGATTGATTCGATGCGGACGAGTTGACCGGCTTTGATTTCTTCGCCGGAAACGGTGCGGGCGAGTTTTTCGATTCGTTCTTCGCCGACGCGACAGGAGATTTGTCCGAGCGCGTCGGGTTTGATGTTGACGATGACCTGCGCCGTGCGTCCGATTAAATCTTTTTCGCCGACCGAACTCGAAGACTGCTGGCTGTAAAGCAGTTTTCCGAAATAAAACACAATCGCGCCGAAGATAAAACCGCCGAGCAGACCGAACGCTGAACTCGCCGCCGCGCCGTAGCCGAGCGTCGTGCCGATAACTCCGCAGCCGCCGAAGGCCGTCAGAAAAACCGCAATCATGCGGCTGTCGAAAATGCCGAAATCGTGGCTCGCGTCCAACCCGAAATCAATGTGCAGAGCGTCGAAAATGTCGCCGACAATCAGCGAAACGAGCAGAAATAAAAATCCGACTGCGCCGATTGCCAGAAAAATTGTCATCAATCCGGTCATTAAATTTTCTCCGTGTTTGGATAATACACCGAATCAGGAAATTAGCCACGAACAAACACGAACGAACACGAAAATAAAGTTAAAATTAGCTTTCACATTTATTCGTTAAATTTTCTCTTTGGTCTTTCATTCTTGCCATTGTTTTTTTTGCTTTTGCCTTTTTTCCTATATTTTCGTGCTTGTTCGCGGCTAATTCCCTATCGCGTTAAACAGCAAAGGAAACGTCGCCAGCGATTGCCCGCGATACTGCGGGCGAAAGCCGAACAGAATTATTTTGCCTTTGCCGATATTTATCTGCACGAGCGCGGCTTTGCCCGCGATTTTTTCCGCGCCGAGTGCGTAGCCGGAAAGCAGAACGTCTTTTGCGTCTTTCGGATAACGCGCGATGATTTCGACGTTTGTATCATCGCTTTCGGTAATCTCGAACGCGGGTGAATCTTCAAACCACGCGATTGAATCTTTCGGCATTCCTTTGGCAATCGGGTTGGCGGTATCGAGTTCGGTTCGCAGAATCGAGCCGGGAATGTAGAAATCCTTGCTCGGCAGGTTTTCGGTTACGTCGCGGACGGGCAAGCCAAACTCCCGAATCGCAAAGCGTGAAGCGCGGTTGAGAAAAACCAGAGTTCCGCCCGCTTCGACGAATTTCCGCAAGTTCGCCACGCCTTCCTGGGTGATTCCGCCCGTGTATTCGTCGGGCATCGCGCCCTTCGCGTAGCCGTTTAAGATTTGGTTCGGCGATTGGTCGGGGAAGATGATTGTTGAATAATTTAATTCTAAATCTTTTTCTCCTTTTATTTTGTTCGATAAAACTTTCGCGGAAGGCGGTTTCTTTTGGTTGAAATTATCTGCTTTGATTTCACGGTCAATTATATTTTCAAATTCTTTACAAGGCGCATCTTCTAAAACCCATCTTGTCCAACCTTCATCCATAACCGGAATATGAGATTTGTAGATTCCTATTTTATTGTAAAATCCAAGATGACAGTCAGAAATTCCACGATTGACGCGAGCATTCCTTATCCAATCTGGCTTGAAAGGTGCTTTGATTTCTTCGACTTCTAAATTCATTAAGAGCGAAAGCGTATGCGCCGTTACATCGTAAGGCGGAATTGGACTTCCTTTCTCATCTTTCAAGTTTGGATAAATCTGATTTTCTAAAATTGCTTTGGCAAATGCTCCATAAGGTTGCTCAAGCGGAATTATTACAGATTCGGACGGATAACTCTCGGTCGAATCAAAATAGCTGACAAGATTTACTTTTGTTTGTTTCTCACCTTTCGGAAATCCGTATTGAACGCCTGCTCTTTCAAGAACGGCTTTTAATTGTGGGAAGTTATCAGTGATTTTTACTCTGAAACCATAAAGTTCTTCACCTTTCTTTCGCGGTCGAGTCGCTTCTTTGCCAATCGCGTAAAATCGCTTGAGCCACGCTTCGCGGTTTTCGGCGGCGTGTTTGAGCAAAGTGAAACTCGATGTGGTCATATAATTCGTGATGTCGCGCAAAGTCCAATCGCCGCCCTGCCACGGTTTCGGGAAATTCGCCGACGTTTTTTGCGGGTCGTAATTGTCGCTTGCGTCAACGCGCAGTTTTTCAAACTCGACTTTGATCGGCGAAGCCAATCGCGCCGAAGCCGTTTCGGTCAAAATCCGCACGCCGCCGTGATAATGCGAATAGGCTCGCGCCGGTGTCCAGGCATCGTAAATCGAATCGTTCGTAATGCCCGCAAATCCCGCCCGCGTCATCTCGTCTCGAATGTAATTGCCGAGTTCCGTGTAGCCTTCGACGATTTGCGGCGGCACGTTCGGTTCGACCGGCTTCATATACGGCGGCACGAATAATCTTGCACCGTTTGCGCCCTGCTGGTGAATGTCGTTGACGATC
>JAJAYR010000360.1 GCA_026786155.1 Pyrinomonadaceae bacterium | reverse complement strand
GCGCCGCCAAATCGCTTCCATTACTTCGCGCTCCAACTTGCCAAGTGCGGATTTGACGGCTTCACGCGGACGCTTAAATCCGTGCATAGTGAATGAAGGAATCTTCATAAAAAAAGAATATCTCAAATTATTTACTATCGTCAATAGTAGTTCTACAAATAGCTTACATTATTCCCGTAATTTCTATGACGACTCCGCCGATTACGCCGCCCAATAAAATCCAAATCGGATGTAGTTTGGTGAAAAGCGCGAGTGCCGCCGCGCCCGCCGCAATCAGAATGTAACCGAGATTGATATTTCCAAAAGCGTTTTGTCCGAGCGAGATGATGGTTACGCCGAGCAGTCCGATGACTGCCGGAGCCGCGCCTTTGCCGAAGGCTTTGAGCCACGCGCTCTTGGCAAAGCGTTGAATTTGACCGGCGGCAAGCGCGGCAAGCAGAAACGGAAAGTAAAACACTCCGATTGTGGAAACGAGCGCACCGCCAAATCCCGCTGCTTGATAACCGACAAAAGTTGCCGTAATCAAAACCGGACCCGGCGTAACATAGCCGAAAGCGACTGCCGTGCTGAAAACGTCCGGCGTAATCCAACCGCGTTCGGCAACCGATACGCGCTCAACTAAAGGTAAAGCCGCTTGCCCGCCGCCAAAGGCAAGCAGTCCGATTAAAAGAAAGTTGACAAACAAATCCAAATAAATCATTTCGCTTGCCTTGTTCTAATAAAATAAGCCAACAAGCCGACGATTCCCGCGCCGACAACAATCAAAGCCAGCGGCGCGTGAAAAACGACTGCCGCGACAAAAGCGATAATTGCCAAAATCGCGCCGAGCCAATCTTTAATCGTTTTACTTCCAAACCGATAGCAAGTAACAACCAGAACTCCGATGACCGCCGCGCTCAAGCCGCGCAATCCGCCCTGCACGTTCGCCAACGTCGAGATGCTTCCGTAAGCGACAGCGAGAATCAGCATCACGAAAAATGCTGGCAAGACAAAAGCGATGGTCGAAACGGTTGCGCCCGCCCAGCCGCCGAGTTTATAACCCAGATAAGTAACGACTTGCACGACGGTCGAGCCGGGCAGCAGTTTTGTATAAGTCAACGCTTCGGTAACGTCTTCCGCCGTTAGCTTCTGCTGTTTCGTTACCAAATCGCGCTCGATAATCGCCAGCACGCTTCCCAAGCCGCCGAAACCGACGCAGCCGATGCGAAAAAAGATAAGAAAAAGATTGACCATCTCTTTAATGGCGCGTGTAGCGCGTTATACTAAATCTCAACTCAAAACGAAATTCGTTAAACGACCTGTTCACCGGCACAATCGCAATCGGTCCGTTCACTTTGTTGCGGACATATTCGATGTGAAAATTGGCGAGCTTTCGCGTGTATGGCAGATTGTAGTTTATCCCGGCGCGAAACGCCTGCTGCAATGCGCCTCCGTTGATTGTTTGGCGACTTAAACGCACGAAATCATAGCGGATGAACGGGTCGAGATCGCCGAATTTTTCCGTATCGAAAATCGAGAATTGCCCTTGCACGTAGCCGCCGCCGACGTTGGTTTTACTCCGGGAAAAGTTTGAGAAAATTCCTTCAGTTTCCAGCGTATATGGATGACTGCCGATTTTTGCCGTGTAAGCGATGTCGCTCTCGAAGGAAAATTTATTGCCCGTCGCTTGGGTGCCGCCGAGAGCTTCGCCCGCGATTGCCGAAGCCAATGTAAAAGTGCGGTTGCGAATATCGCGCGTTTGGTCAATGCCGAATCCGTAAGTTAATTTGCGTCCGCTTTTCTCGTCGCTGACGGCAAGTCCGGTAAGTTTCGCGGCAAGTGAATTTCCGACGACGTAGCGCGGATTGTCCGTGTTGAGCGAGCCGCGATTATCTTGCGCCGACAACGCCAACGTCAGACGCGGCGAAAGTGCTTTTTGGACTTGAACGCCGAACTGTGTTCCGAAGCTGTTAACGCTGCCGTGTTCTTCCAGAATCAGAGAACGGTTAATCGTCGGCAGGTTTCCCGACGAGAGATTATCTTCGCGTGAAATGATGTGTGTATTTTCGCCGATGAGAGCGCGAAACTTTCCGGCATCGTCGGCATCTTGAACCGCAAAGAACAGATTTTCAAATACTTTCCGCCCCGCACCGGCGCGAAAAAAATTTGTATTAGCTAAATCCACTTCATAAACAAATGCCGTCCGATATTTTTTGGAAAAGCGCGGGAACTCGACGGCGAGGCTTTGACGGACGCGCCGCCACGAATCTTTTCCGTCCGGGTCAAAGATTCTTTCGCCGTAACCGGCGACGGCGAGCTTAAAATCGAATTTTCGATAAACGAATCCGGCATCCGGGTCATAAGACCAGCCATCTTTCGACGTTTCTTCGGTTTGCGTAGTCGAGCCGGTTTCAGCCGGTTTCGGCGTGGTCGGCGTTGCCGTCGGGCGTTGCGCGAACGCTAAAGAGTTTGCCGCGATAATAAAAGCAACGGTTAATAAAGTATGCGATAAAATTAGGGTCAATCGTTTCATTATTTCAAATTCTTATTCATCAAAACTAATGATTGTTTCGGCGGAAATTGCCGCCGCCGTGCAGGTCAGAATGTTTTGCTGGTCAGCTTCGAGCGGCGTTAATGCCTCGTGATTGAGCATCACGACGCGCCCGCTGATAACCGTCGCTTTGCAGCTCGCGCAAACGCCCTGCTGACAGGCAAACGGCGGGAGCAGTCCGGCTCTTAAAGCCGCGTCAAGAATTGTTTCGTCTTGACGGCAGTCAATTTCTCGAACCGCGCCATTCAACTTAATCGTTAGTTTTCGATTCCCGCTGTTTGCGGTTTGAATCTCATTCCCGACTTCCAAGAGTTTTTCTGATTTTTCGTCGCTCGTTAAAACTTCGACATTCGGCGCGAAAGTATATTTTTCAGCGTGGATTTTTTCAGCCGGAACGCCCCTTTTGAGCAAGACGCTTTCGACTAAATTGATGTATCCGATTGCGCCGCAAAGGTAGTAATTCGCCTTTTCGGGCGAATCGGTAAGAAGTTCGTCGAGAAGCTCGCCCAGAGTATCGGGCTGCAACATTCCTTTGCGCCCCGTCCAATCGTTTTCGGGATTATCCAAAACGTGAATCACTCGAAACCGTTCCGAAAAATCACGCTCCAATTTGTCCAATTCATCTTTGAAAATAATCGAGCTTTGATTTTGATTGGCGTAAACAAAACTGATTTGCCTTTTCGGGCGAGTTTTTAACAACGATTTCGCCATTGACATAAACGGCGTGATGCCGCTTCCGGCAGCGAAAAATAAATAATGCGTTGTCTTGTGG
>JAJAYR010000359.1 GCA_026786155.1 Pyrinomonadaceae bacterium | reverse complement strand
GCCTGCGTCTGGCTCGGCAAAAAAGTTTGGGAAGGCGTAACGAACAAAACCGAAACGACCGAACCGCAGCCTGCGCCACCGGGACAAAAAACGAATGCGCCGATAACCAGCGTCGAAGAAGCGCAGCGCATTTATCTCGCGTTCGGCAACCCGTCGAATGCCACCCAAAGCACGTCGAACGCCGATAATTATTTGATGGTCAACAACGCTTACGCGCTTTCGTATAACAACAGTCGCGGTTCGGCGAATTGGGTCGCGTGGCGCATCACGACCGGCGATTTCGGGGAAGCCGAACGCCAAAACGATTTTCGTCCCGACCCGAATCTGCCGAAAAACTTTACGCGCATCACGCCCGCCGATTACACGGGCAGCGGTTTCGACCGCGGGCATTTATGTCCGAGTGCCGACCGCTCCAGCAGCGAACAAGCTAACAGTTCGACGTTTTATATGACGAATATGACTCCGCAAACACCGGATTTAAATCGCAACGTCTGGAACGATTTTGAAACTTATTCGCGTGATTTGGTAAAAAAAGGCAAAGTTGATTTATACGTCGTCGCCGGTTGTTACGGCGAAAAAGGGAAATTGAAAAAGAAAGTTACCGTGCCGACCAATTGCTGGAAAGTCATCGCCGCCGTTCCGCCGGGCGCGGATTTTTCGAGCGTCAACGCCGACACGCCGGTTATCGCAGTTGATATGCCGAATGTGCCGAATCCCGGCAAAGCCGATTGGCGCAAATTTCGCACGACGGTTCGCTCCATCGAGCAAAAAACGAATCTGAATTTATTATCGAACTTGCCGCAAAATTTGCAGGATGCGCTTGAAACCGGAGTTGACAATAAGTAAGACGCTTTACTGCTAATTACTATGCAATAGCTTCTTGATAGGCTGTCACTAAATACTGATACCCGGTTAATGATTTGATCTTTTCTTCTGAGTAATTTCTCAGTTTCTCCATCATCAAGTCGGATAATTCGCGCAGACTTCTCATCTCTTTTCCTGCCAGCCAATCTTTCAAATCCCGCCAAAATCGCTCAGTCGGATTCAACTTCGGCGCAGATGCCGGAAAGTTGATCAACACCACCTTCGCAATCGCTTCAAGAGACTTCCCCGAATGAAATGACGCATTATCTAAAAATATGAGGTGCAAAGTATTTTTATTACTGGTCGGCAAAAACTCGCGTAAAAACAACTTGAAACATTTCCCGTTGACCGACGGCAGTTCCCAAAAAAACTTCTCACCACTCAAAATCTCCGTCAGCCCATAGACATAAAAGTTCTCAAAACAATACTCCGCCCGCTTGATCGGCTGAATTCGAGAGTCCCGTAATCCGCCGCCGCATAATCGGCAGCAAACCGAAGCGGGCTTCATCCCGCGCTCCCAAACTTGGTCTTTTCAAAACCTTTTTCCACACCTTCTCTATTCGTTTCCAAAACTTGTTTGTTAATCGTTTCCAGATACTTGCGCGACTACTTCTTTTTTTTATTCGGGTTGCTTTGGGCGCGGAACTTTCGGTTTAGTTTTCATTTCATAGCGCACAATCGTCTGGACTCTTGAATAGCTCAACTGAATTTGATGCTTTTCCCATAAAAAGGCTTGAAGGCACTCCATAACTCGCCGAACTCTCTCTCACCTGCTTACTCAAAATTCGTTGAACGCGGCTTTATCCGTTTCAGATTTTATCGTCAATATTATGGCGTTTAATCATCCCGTAAAGTCGCGGACGATACAGTCCCAAGAGATTCGCGGCAGCTTGTTTATTGCCGTTCGTGCGTTTCAACGCCGCCAGCACGACGCCGCTTTCCAGAGAATTAAACACATCGCCCGGCTCCGCGCCGTCGGTCGGTTCGGGTAGATTTTCGACGATGAACTTGCCGACTTTTTCAAATAACGCTGCGCCCGTTAAGTTCGCACCCGACAGAGAAATATCTTCCGTGTTCCCGACGACGGTTTTTTCCGCGCCGTTCGGCGAGGTGATATTCGGCTTGTTTAGATTTCTTGAAATACTCGCCAGAGAAATAGAACTTTCAAGGTTTTTCGGGATGTTCAATTCATTGATCCTGCCGCCTTTCGACAGCAGAATTGCTCGTTCGATAACGTGCTGAAGTTCGCGGACGTTGCCGCGCCAGTTGTAATTCAGCATTTGTTCGTAGGCTTTTTCGGAAAATTCGCTGGTTTCGCGCTTGTATTTTTCGGCGTATATTTCCAAAAAATGTTCGGCAAGCATCGGCACGTCATCCATTCGTTCGCGCAGCGGCGGGATTTTTATTTCGATGGTGTTAATTCGGTAATATAAATCTTCGCGCAGATTGCCGACCTGAATCGCGTCGAAAGGGTGGCGATTGGTCGAAGAAATCAAGCGAAAATCAACCGTCTGCGGTTTGTCGTCGCCGACGCGGTAATAAATTCTTTCCTGCAGAACGCGCAGCAGTTTCGGCTGCAAACTCATCGGCATTTCGCCGATTTCGTCCAGCAAAAGACTGCCGCCGTCGGCGCGTCCGAGAAAACCTTCCTTGTCGCCAATCGCGCCGGTGAACGAACCCTTTTTGTGTCCGAAAAGTTCCGATTCAATCAAATCCTTCGGTAACGCCGAGCAGTTCAGTTTAACGAACGGCTTTTTCGAGCGATGACTTTTGTAGTGAATCGCGTTGGCGACGACTTCCTTGCCCGTTCCCGATTCGCCCAAAATAAAAATGTTGGCATCGGATTCGGCGACCGATTCGATGATTTCGTAAATGTCCTGCATCGAACGACTGCCGCCGATCACGCCTTCGTAAGAGTTGCGCGAAGAAAGTTTGCCGCGCAGTTCCCTGATTTCCGCCGACTGCCGTTTGCGGTCAATCGCCTTTTCGATTAGAAGAATCAGTTCTGCAAATTCGATGGGTTTTTCGACGTAGTGAAACGCTCCGGCTTTCGTCGCTTCGATAGCTTTTTCGGTCGAACCGTCGCCCGTAATCATTATGATTTCCGTGTCGGGCGCAATTTCCTTGCAGCGGCGAACCATTTCGATGCCGTTAAAATCAGGCAAATTGAGGTCGGTTAAAATTATGTCGAACTCATTTTCCGCGACTAATTTTAATCCGTTTTCCCCGCGTTCCGCCGTTGATACTTGAAAGCCCTCCGACTTCAACTGAAATTTCATCAATTCCAAAGTCGAAACGTCGTCGTCAATCACTAGTGCTTTATTTGCCATAAATTTAATTAAACCTAGAATCCGCAGTTAGTCGTTAAATTAAGCCGACAGAACTTTTGCAGAGGAGAATACTTTGTGCAGCAGCAGTTTTCGATTCCTAATTCACTATCATTACTAGATTAGAAAATTATCGCGGTGGTTTTCAAGTCAATCGCGTCGGACAAACTAAAAACTTTCGTCAAAGGTTTTTTAATTATCGCAGATTTTGCAAATCGGCGGACAAAACAAAAGAGGCGAGTTCTCTTTGACTCGCCTCTCTCTCTCTTCACTCTCCCCGTTCCCAAGAGTTAGTTTTTCACTGATTACCAAGCAGTTACTAACGCTTGAGACATTAGCAACGACTGTGCCAACTCAAACAAATACAATTAAAAGCATCATTTTCAATGCTTCCGGGATTCTTCGATAAATTTATCAAACGATGTTTCGTAACCATTTCATACATTGCTCGCTTAAAAAAATTGAAAATCATTCAAACGGCGAAAATTTGGACTGCGGTTGCTCGTATTGAATTCATACCTTCAAATGATAATAAGCACTTCAACAAAAATATGTTTGATTATCGGCAACTGTTCAGAGTCCACGCTTGAGCGGGTCGCCGCCACGCTTCGCGGGTGGGAAGACAAAGTGCGTTCCGCGTTTGGACTCTGAACTTTAACTTATGTTGTGTCCGGCTTAAGCACTTCAAAAATAAATTAGTTTATCGTTTGGCAGCGGTCTTTTACCGCGGTGTGTTTGTTTACAAATAACGCGGTCAAAGACGGCTGGCAAGCGAGTGGGTTTTTGTTTTAATTATTTTTTTTGTAGTTGTTATTATAATTT